>DATLGG010000277.1:0-2891 GCA_035540615.1 Actinomycetota bacterium
TCGCCCGGTTGTCGCCCATCATGAAGTAGCGTCCGGGCGGGATCGTCGTCTTGGCGAAATCCTGGATGTCGCGCTCGGGGTGGAGGTAGGGCTCCTGGATCCGCTTCCCGTCGATGAAGACGCGGCCCCGCCGGACCTCGATCGTCTCTCCGGGAAGCCCGACCACGCGCTTGATGAAATCCTTCTGAGGATCCGACGAGAAGCCGAGCCCCTCGGTCACCCAGTTGACGAGGTCCTCGGCGAAGTTGCGGTCAGGCTGGAGCGCGCCGGGGTTCTCGAACACGAGAACGTCGCCGCGGCGGGGCTCGCGGAACCGGTAGACGATCTTGTTCACCAGGACGCGGTCGCCGACCTCGAGCGTGTGCTCCATCGACTGCGACGGGATGAAGAAGGCCTGGACGAGGAAGGTCTTGATGAGGAGCGCGAGCAGGAACGCCACGAGGATGAGGCCGGGAAGCTCGCGGAGGAAGGAGAGCGGGCCGTGGTGCTCCTCGTCCGCCGGTGGAGCCTCACCGGCGTCGTCCGTTGGAGCGGGTGGGTCGTCGCTGCCGGACCCCGCGCCCGCGCGGTGCCTGCCGGGACGCGCCATGGGCGCTATCCCTGGTCCTCGGTGGCCTCGGTCCGGCTCCGACCCGCAGCGGTCGTCGTTCGCTGCGGCTCCCGCAGCTCGCGGATGCGCGCGCGCTTGCCCCGGCGCTCGCGCAGGTAGTACAGCTTCGCCCGTCGGACGTCGCCGCGGGTGACGACCTCGATCTTCGCGACGGAGGGCGAGTGCAGCGGGAACGTCCGCTCGACGCCGACGCCGAAGGAGACCTTCCGCGCGGTGAAGCTCTCGCGGAGCCCGCCCCCACGGCGGCGGATCACGACCCCCTGGAAGATCTGGATCCGCTCGCGGTTCCCCTCGACGACGCGGACGTGCACCTTGACGGTGTCCCCCGGACGGAAATCCGGCAGGTCGTCGCGCAGGCGTGGCGTCTCGATCAGGTCGGTCTTGTTCACGGGATCCTCCAGGAAAGGAGCGCCAATCATAGCACCTCGCTACGCGCCCGGATCGGGCTCCAGGAGGTCAGGACGGTTGCGCCGCGTCTTCTCCTCGGCCGCCCGCCGGCGCCACTCCGCCACCTGCCCGTGGTCGCCGGACACCAGGACGTCGGGGACGGCGAGGCCGCGCAGCTCCCGCGGACGCGTGTAGTGGGGGTGGTCGAGGAGCCCTGCCGAGAAGGAATCCTGCTCCACCGACTCGCGCCGTCCCACGACCCCCGGGACGAGCCGGGTGACGGCCTCGATCAGGACGAGCGCGGGAAGCTCACCGCCCGAAAGGACGTAGTCGCCGATGGAGATCTCCTCGGCCCCGAGCCCCTCGACGACGCGCTCGTCCACCCCCTCGTACCGGCCGCAGAGGAGGATCAGGCGCTGCTCGCCCGCCAGCTCGCGGACGAGCCCGTGGTCGAGTCGCCGCCCCGCCGGCGAGAGCAGGATCAGGCGGGCGCCCGCCGGGTCCAGCGAGTCGACCGCCCGGAAGATCGGCTCGGCCATCATCACCATCCCGGGGCCGCCACCGTAGGGCTCGTCGTCGACCTGCCGGTGCCGATCCGGTGCGAACGCGCGAAGATCGTGGACGCGCACCTGGACGGTTCCGGCTTCGATCGCCTTCCCGAGGAGGCTCTCGCGCAGGGGCCCTTCGAAGATCCCCGGGAAGATCGTCACGACGTCGACCCGCATCATCCCTCCTCGAAGAGCCCGGCGACCTCGCGCACGACCGCGGTGCGCGCGTCCAGGTCCACGCGCGCCACGACATCCTTCAGCGCCGGGATCAGGACCTCGCGGCCCGCCCCCTCCACCACCCAGACGTCGTTGGCCGGCGAGTGCAGGACCTCGCGGACGCGCCCGAGCGACCGACCGGCTTCCGTCTCGACCTCGAGCCCAACCACCTCGTGCACCCAGAAGCCGCCCTCGGGTGGAGCCGGAGAGCTCGCGGCGTCGGCGAGCAGGAGGAGGCCGCGGAGGGCGTCCGCCGCATCGCGATCCTCGACGCCCTCGAAGCGGATCAGCAGCCGCCCGTGGTGCCGGCGGGTCGACCGGACCACGACGCGCCGGACCCCGTCGGGGCCCAGCTGGAGCTCCGCTCCCGGCTCGAACCGCTCCGGAACCTCGGTGAGGAGCTGCACGGAGACCTCGCCGCGCACGCCGTGGGCGCGAGCGATGCGCCCGACGGCGAGCAGCTCCTCGGAGCTCAGCGACTCACTCCAGGATCTCGACCTTGGCGGCCATGTCCTCTTGCGAAGCAGCCGCGCGGACGATCGAGCGGATCGCGCGGGCCATCCGGCCGCCCCGGCCGATGACCTTGCCCATGTCGTCGGGAGCGACGCGGAGCTGGAGGACGACGCCGCGGTCGTCCTCGATCTCCGTCACCTCGATGCCGTCGGGATCCTCGACGAGATGGCGGACGATGTACTCGAGGAGCTCCTTCACGCCTCCTCCGACGTCGCCTCCGTCGCCTCGGGGTCACCGCCCTCGGCGGGGGCGGTCTCCTCCGCCTCGGGGGGCGGCGCCTCCTCCTCGGCGGGAGCCGGTTCGGGTTCCGTGGGTCCGGCGTCGGCGGTCGCCGCCGGGGCGGGCTTCGGGGCCTTCTCGGCCCGCACCCGCGGGCGGTCGTCGGGCCGGAACTTCTCCCAGATGCCGATCTTCTGCATCAGCACCTTCACCGGCTGGGACGGCTGAGCGCCCTTGCCGAGCCAGTGGAGCGCCCGCTCCTCGTCGATCTCGATCACCGACGGGTCCGACAAGGGGTGGTACTTGCCGATGTTCTCGATGAAGCGCCCATCGCGCGGGCTGCGCGAGTCCGCCACCACGACGCGGTAGAAGGGCCGCTTCTTCGCGCCCATCCGCAT
>DATLGG010000278.1:0-8663 GCA_035540615.1 Actinomycetota bacterium
CCGTTGGGCTGGCCGCTTCACGGGCCGTCGGCGGGTGTCGGCCCGCCCCACACGCTCGCGGGGGACAGGCCGGTCCGGTTCTCGACGATCCGCCGTTTCCCCGACGTCGTGGGCGCGATCGTCTCGACGAACCGCGGCACCACCTCCATCCCGGGCAGGGCCTCCCGCAGCGCCTGGATCCCGCGATCGAACCCGCCCGCGTCGAAGCCCGAGGCACGGACCACGAGCACCTCGACCGTCCGCGGGTCCGTCTGCACGATCCGGAAGTCCGCGAGACCGTCCACGCGGAACATCGCGGTCGCGGCCGGGGGAGCGAGGGCCGCGGTCGGGCCGACGATCACGTCGTACAGCCGTCCCTGGGCCGTGAACCGAGGGGAGCCTCGGCCGCAGGGGCAGTCGCCCTCGAGCCACGCGCCGGCGTCCCCGATCGCATAGCGCAGGAACGGGAACGCGCTGTTCCACAGGTCGGTGGCGACGAGCCGGCCGTCGACGACCTCGAGGATGCTGCGCTCGGCATCGTGGTGGAAGCCCGAGCGCTCCTCGCACTGCGCGCCCCAGACCCCGCCGTCGTTGCAGCCGAAGTTGTCCCAGACGCGGCACCCGAAGGCTCGCTCGATGACCGGCACGTACTCGGGAAGCAGCTGGTCCCCGGTCGTGACCACGGTGCGGAGGGGGAGCGTCTGGCCGGTGTCGAGCAGGTACGAGGCGACCATGAACGCCGAGGAGGCGTAGCAGTACGCGGCCTCCGGTCCGAACGCGCGGACCTCCTCCAGCTCGGTCTCGACCCGCCCGGCTTCGAGCGACTCGCGGAGGATCAGCGCACGCTCGCTCACCGTTCCGATGTTCCGCGAGTAGAAGCTGACGACCTTCGTCTCCTTCGTGAGACCCGCCCAGCCGAACCCCCGGTAGAGGCACGCGGTGAAGAGCTCGAGCCAGCGCCGGTTCCGCGCCCAGCGGAGCCGGAACCCGCTCGTTCCGCCCGTGAGCGCGTACTCGTGCACCGCCTCCTGGCGGGTGATGCGTTCCGCGTGACCGTGGAGGACCGACTTCTCGACCACCGGAAGGGCGTGGAGGTCGTCGGGGCCCTGGACGTCGGCGGGCCGAACCCGGTGTTCCCGCATCAGGTCGCGGTAGAACGGCACCTCCTCCCAGACGTAGGCGACGAGGCGTCGGAGACGCTCGGCCTGGTAGTCGAGGATGCGGTCGCGGCTCCACCACTGCGATGCGGCGACGTCGGGGAGGTCCTCGTTGCCGAACCCCGGGGCGGGGGGGCGCAGGAGTCGGCGGAGCATCGGGCCATGATAGCGGCGGGCGTTCCGGGAGCCCCTATATCATCCCGTTCCGTGCAGGGCTCCCCGTCCCGGCCGGCGCGCGTCGGCATCGCCGGCACCTTCGACGTCGACAACTTCGGTGACGTCCTCTTCCCCCACGTGGCGCGCAACGAGCTGGAGCGGCGGTTGCCGGGCGTCGAGATCCGGTCGTTCTCCCCGCTCGGCCGTGCGAGCGCCTGGGACCGCGGCGCGACCTCCGAGGCGCTCGGTCCCTGGTCCGAGGAACGGCTGGACGAGCTGCGGGATTCGCTCGACTGCCTCCTGATCGGTGGCGGCGACATCATCCACACGCGCTTCGAGCGGATCGCCGACTGCTACGGCATCGGCGAGGACGAGATCCGGGCGCTGCAGCTCGACCGCTTCTTCATCGACGGCCTCGGGACGGAGCGCGAAGCGGCGCGCCCGGTCGTCTGGAACGGCGTCGGGGTCCCGTTCGACCTCTCGCCCGAAGAGGAGGCCCGCGTGCGCAAGGCGCTCGACGGCCGCCCCTACGTTGCGGTCCGCGATCGCGGCTCCGCGGCGAGGCTCGAGGCGGTTGGCGCCGGCGGCGTCGAGGTCGTGCCGGATACCGCCATCCTCGTGCCGCGGCTCGTCGGCGCGGAGGTCCGGGGCAAGCGCCTCCGCCAGCTCCGGGCGATGGGGTGGTGGCCGGAGGACGGGCGGATCCTGCTGATCCAGGGGAACGCCGCGCTCGAGCCGTTCCTCGACGGCCTTGCCGACGGCGTCCGTCGGATCCTCGAGGCGCGACCCGACCTGACGCCGGTCACGATCTCGCTCGGCCCCTGTCACGGGGACGACCGGTTCGCCGCGGCGCTCGCCCAGCGGCTCGGGCGGCCCGTCCCGCACGTCCCCGGAGAGGGATCGCTCGAGGACATGGTCGCGGCGATCGCGGCGGCGACGGGGTTCGTCGGGAGCTCCCTGCACGGCAACATCACCGCCTTCGCGCACGACGTCCCGGGCGTGATCCTCGACATGAACCAGCACGCGAAGCACCGTGGCTTCGCCGAGATGACCGGTGACCTCGGGATGCTCGTCTCCGACCCGGCCGAGCTGGCGGAGGCGTTCCTCGCGCAGGTCCGCCGCGATCGCACCGGCGACATCGAGCGGCTGCAGATGCGGGCCGACGATCACTTCGATCGGATCGCGCGCGTCGTCGAGGCAGCGGTCGCGCCCGACGCCGAGCCGGCTCGC
Organism: Actinomycetota bacterium; assembly: GCA_035540615.1. Taxonomy (GTDB): domain Bacteria; phylum Actinomycetota; class UBA4738; order UBA4738; family CALAEC01; genus DATLGG01. The sequence goes on from DATLGG010000278.1 coordinate 2,523, forward strand.
GTCAGTTCCGAGGAGCGCCTCGTCGAGCTCGAGCGCGAGCTCGAGACGCTCCGGCGGGCGTACGAGGCCCGGAGCCGTCGCCTCGCGAGCGACGCGGCCGCCTATGCGGACCAGATCGCGGCGCAGCGCATCCCGATGCGCAAGGCGGAGGAATTCCTCCGCTCGCGCACGTACCGCTACGTCTCGTGGCTCCGCGCGGTCTACCTCGGGGTGCGTCGGCCCTTCGGGAGGCGATGACGGTGGCCGTCTTCGAGCCGAGGGAGCGACCGGTGCTGTCGGTCGTGATGGTCACCTACGGTGGCGGCGAGTGGGCGGAGCGCGCGCTCGATGCGCTCCGCGCTCGGACGGCCGTGCCGTTCGAGGTCGTGATCGTGGACAACGCCTCACCCGACGGGACGGCGGACCGACTCGCGGCTGGCGTCTCCGGAGCGACCCTGATCCGCAACGACCGCAACGTGGGCTACGCGGCCGCCGCGAACCTCGGCGCGGCGCGGGCACGAGCTCCGTTCGTCTGCTTCCTCAACCCGGACGCGCTCGTCGAGGAGGGCTGGGACCGGACGATCCTCGATGCGTTCGATGACCCGACGGTCGGCGCCGCCGTCCCGCGTCTGCTCGACCTCGACGGCCGGCTCCAGGAAGCCGGCTCCCTCGTGGGGCGTGACGGCTACACGTGGGCGCTCGGCCACGATGACGGCGATCCGGCCGACCCCGCCTTCGCGTTCCCCCTCGAGGTCGATTACGGCTCCGCGTGCCTGGTCGTGCGCCGGACCGCGTTCTCGGAGGTCGGGGGGTTCGATCCCGCGTTCTTCCCCGCGTACGGGGAGGATGTGGACCTCTGCCTCTCGCTCCAGGAGCGAGGTTGGCGGGTCGTGCACGAGCCGCGGGCGAGGGTCCGCCACGTCCGGTCGGTCTCGCTGGGTACGGGCGGCGCTGAACGATGGATCCACCGCAGCCGGGCCCGGCTCGTGCGGCGGTGGGGTGCGCAGATGCGTGAGCGGCCGTGGCTGGCGGAGCCGGCGTTCTTCCCGCACCGCGTCGCGGCGGTCCGGGACCATCGCGCGGTGGACCGGGTGCTGGTGGTCGGGGACCGGCTCGCGGATCTGCGTGATGTCGAGGAGCACCTGTTCGCGCTCGCGGCGCGGCGCGATGCGAGGGTGACGACCGTTCTGGCGGCCGAGACCGACGCCCATGCCGCGCGCGAACTCGCCGTCCGAGGGGTCGAGGTCGTGTTGGGTCCGAAGGGGGGGCCGGACTGGTTCGAGGCGCGCCGGTACCAGGCGTCGGCGGTCGTCGTCGGCACGAGGCGGTTCGACCGGGAGCTGGACGCGACCCAGCCGCAGGCCCCGCGCGTCGCTCTCGAGAGCCTGAGCCGCGATCCGGCCGGGGCCCTCGCCGACGCCGGAGTGGCCACGGCGCCGGGTGGGACATGAGCGAGGACGAGCGGCGCCGCCTCGAAGCGTGGCAGCGGGAGCTCGAGGCCCGGGAGATGCGGGTCCAGCTCCGCGAGGCCGCCATGCGCAAGCGTCAGCTCGACCGCTACGGCGCGCCGTCCGGCAGCGAGGAACGGCTCTTCGACCTCGAGCGGCGCGTCTGGGAGCTCGGTCGGTTCCGCGAGACCGTGACGGAGAGCGCCTGGTACCCGCTCATCCAGGGGGTGCGTCGATTCGCGGACGGGCTGCTGCCCTGGGGCACGCGGCGCCGGAGCTTCTTCCTCGCCCCGGTCCGCGCCGTGCGGATGCTCGCGCACGATCCCGGCGGGTTCGTACGACGCATCCCGAAGGCGAGGCTCTGGGCGCCCGGGCTGATCCGACCCGCCGATCCGCCACCGCACACCGAGGAGCGCTACCGGGTCTGGCACCGACGCCGGTACGCACGCGCCCGGCTGCGCGCGGCGGCGGCCGAAGCCGCGGATCTGCGGGACGGACCGCTGATCAGCGTCGTGATGCCCACCTACAACGCCGAGCCGGCCTGGCTGCGGACGGCGATCGGCTCGGTCCGAGCGCAGCTGTACCCCCGGTGGGAGCTGTGCATCGCCGACGACGCCTCCACCCGGACCGAAGCGCACGCGGTCCTGCGCCGTGCGGCCGCGGACGACCCCAGGATCAAGGTGCGCTTCCTGGAGGAGAACCGCGGGATCTCCGGCGCCTCGAACGCCGCGCTCGAGCTCGCGACGGGCGAGTTCGTCGCGCTCCTCGACCACGACGACGAGCTGAAGCCGGACTCCCTCCTGGAGGTCGCGAAGCTCATCCGCGGGGAGCCCGACCTCGACTACGTCTACACCGACGAGGACAAGCGCTCGCCGGACGACCGCCTGATCGACGCGTTCTTCAAGCCCGACTGGTCGCCGGACCTGCTGATGTCCATGAACTATCTCAGCCACCTGTCGGTGTTCCGTCGGGCCGTGCTCGAGCGCGTCGGTGGGTTCCGCTCCGAGATGGACGGGAGCCAGGACTACGACCTCGTGCTGCGGGTGACGGAGGCGACCGATCGGATCGGCCACGTGCCGCTCCCGCTCTACACCTGGCGCATGGTGCCGGGCTCCGCCGCGCACTCGGACGAGGCGAAGCCCTGGGCCTACACGGCGGCGCGACGTGCGCTCGAGGATGCCCTCCGCCGTCGCGGGATCGCCGGCGACGTCGAGCACGGGCCGTTCCTCGGCGCCTACCGCGTGCGCTACGCGATCGACGGTGATCCGCGCGTGGCTGTCCTCGTGCGCGACCCGGGGGACGAGGATCTGACGCGACGAACGGTCGAGGGCATCGAGCGAGAGAGCACCTACGAGAACCGTCTCGTCGAGGTGGTTCCGCCGGGACCGTTCGCCGAGCGCGTGAACGACGCCGTCGGAGGGGTGGATGCGGATCTGCTCGTGGTGGTGGAGGCCGGGATGGAGGTGCTGGCCTCCGGATGGATCGAGGCGCTCGTGCGGCACGGCCAGCGGAAGGGGGTCGGGGTCGTCGGCGGCCGGATCCTCGGTCCGCTCGGGATCCCGCTGCACGAGGGGGCCGCGGTCGTCGGCGGGGAGGTGCTCGAGGCGGCCGGGGTCATGCAGTTCACGCTCGGGTTCGTGACCCGGAACTGCTCGGCGGTCGGGGGCGGTCTGCTGATGATCCGCCCGGGGCTGATCCGCGAGCTCGGCGGGTTCGACCCCGCCTTCGATGTCGAGCTCGGACCCATCGACCTGTCGCTGCGAGCCCGCGAGGAGGGCCACCTGGTCGTCTACACGCCGGACGCGACCCTCGGCTGGCTGCACGGGCCTCGCGCCGAGCCCTCGAGGGCTGAGCGCGAGCGATTCCGCCGCCGGTGGGCCGGGTACCGCGACCCGTACTACAGCCCGAACCTCGACCCGGACGAGGCGTACGCCGTCCGGCTGCGGACGCATGGCTGAGCCCTGGACGACCCGGTCGTGGCGGGGGTTCCCGCTCGCGCTCTGGCTGATCGCCGTGCTGCACGCGCTCACGCTCTTCGTCTACTCGGTGCTGTTCCCGATGTACCGGGCGCCCGACGAGCACATCCACGTCGACCGTGTCCTCGCGTTCCGGGATTCCTTCGTCTTCCATGAGTTCCACGAGCGGGAGATCGACGCCGTGGTCGACGCTTCCCGCGCGAGCGTCGCCGGTGCGGGCGGGTCGCGGCACCTGCGCGCCGAGGACGCGCCCCCGCGGCACGAGCGCCCGCCGTTCGAGGACGTCCCACCGAGCCCGCGCCAACGGCACCCGAACATCGTGTCGAACCACCCGCCGCTCTACTACGCGTACCTCACGACCGCGTCGACGATGCTCACCTCGCTCGTCCCGGGGATCCACTGGTCGTGGGACCTCGTCGTGGCGCTCCTGCGGCTCCTGACGATCCTGCTGCTCGTCCCGCTGCCGTTCTTGCTGTTCGCGACGGCCCGGCGCCTCCGTGCGCCGCCGGAGGCCTCGCTCGCGGCGGCGCTCGTGCCCCTGGGGATCCCGATGCTCACGAACATCGGCTCGACCGTGAACAACGACAACCTCCTGCTGGCGCTCGGCGGGGTCCTCGCCTACCTGGTCGCGCGGATCGGGACGGGCGACGCCTCGGTGCGGACCGCGGTCGTCGCGGGCGTGGTGGGGGGCCTCGCGCTCTACACGAAGGGGTTCGCGCTCACGGTGCCGCTCTGGCTCGTCGCCGGCTATGCGGCGCTCGCTCGACGGGCCGCCGACGTCGCCCTGGCGGGGCGCCGCCTCGCCGTCTCGCTCGGCCTCGCGTTCGCGGCGGGTGGGTGGTGGTGGCTCCGCAACGTCTTGCTGTTCGACCGCGTCCAGACCGGCGTCGGAGGCCTCCGCGCACCGGCGCCCCCCGAGTTCGTTCCGGACTGGGGATGGTGGCTCGGGAAGTACGCGTCGTGGCTGCTCGACCGGTTCTGGGGCTCCTTCGGCCGGGTCGACGTGAACCTCCCGAGGGCGATCTCGCTGGCGGCGACCGCGCTCGTGCTCCTGGGTGTCGCCTGGGCGCTCGTCTCGCGTCCGCGGGAGCGGGGCGACCGCTGGACGCTGGCAGCGCTGCTCGTGCCGTTCCTCTCGCTGCTGGCCTTCGTGACGTACGGGGCGACCCGCGCGTACCGCTACGCGGGGCAGCCCGTCGGGTTCCACGGGCGCTACCTCTACGGGGGGGTCCCGGGGCTCGCGGTCGTCGCGGCGGTGGGCTGGACCGTCCTCCTCGGGCGCCTGCGGCGGCTCGTGCCTGCCCTCGCGTTCGCCTGGGTCGCGGTCATGCAGCTCGTCTCCGTCCCGATGATCCTGCGCTGGTACTGGGGTCCCGCGGGGCCGGCGCCGATCACCGAGCGGGTGGCGGCGGTGCTGGCGTGGTCACCGTGGCCGCCGGCGGTGGTCGTGACGGCGATCGTCCTGACGGCGGCGGTCGGGGCCACGACCGCGGTCGTGCTCGTAAGGCACGCGCTCGCGCCTAGTAGCCATAGCGCTTCCGGACCGGATACGTCAGCACGGAGGCCGTGACCCGATCGGTCGTCGAGATCCGCCGGCGCCACTCGTCGTCACGGCGGAGCTCGATCGACCCGACGTTCGTGCGGATCGGGTTCCCCGAGACGGTGTGGTTCGGGGAGAGCTCGACGGTTCGCTCGTCGGTGAAGGGGAGCGTCTCCGGGACCTCGCCGACCATCCTCGCGATCCGCTCGACCGCCTCGCGCGGCCGCTCGGCGAGATCCTCGTACCGCAACACGATCGAGCGATCGCGGCCCAGGACGCGTCGGTTCCGTCGAGCGGCGACGTTGCGCGCCACCCAGCTCACCGAGCTGTACACCGGACCGAACCGCGGCATCTCCTTCATCTCGCCGCGGCCCTGGAGGGCCTTGCGGCGCTTCCACGAGTACGTCACCGCCCGCGGGTCGCGGACGAGGTGCACGACGTAGGGCGTGATCCCCGGCACGAGCCCGACCGAGCCGGGATGCGCGGGAGCCTTCGAGGAGTCGACGATCACGCGCGCCCCGGTGATCGTCGCGATCGCCGCGTACAGGCGCGACATGATCGCGACGTAGCGCTCGAGCGCCGGCCACCCGGCCGGCCCGCGGCCCGCGTGCCGCAGGACGCGCGGCGCGTGCTTCCACGCGAGCACCTCGGCCTGCGTGCGCGCGATCGCGTGAGGATCGACGTCACCACCGAACGCGTCCTCGAGGATCGGCGTCCACACCTCGCACTTCGGCAGCGGCAGGCCGCAGCCGCAGTCGTAGCCCTTGATGAGCCCTGAGGTCCAGATGCGGTCGAGCTGGCCGGTCGAGACGTAGCCGTCGAGCTCGCCGAGGATCAGGTCGAGGAGCGTGCTCCCGCTCCGTCCCTTCCCGATCACGTAGAGGACCTTCGGGCCGTCGCGTTCCGGCTGCTCGGCGGGGGTTCCCACGGCTCGGATAGTATCGGTCGCCGTGGCCGACGACAGCCTCCTGATCGAGGGCGTCGACGTCGCCGGGCCCCGCCTCCGCATCCGAGCAGGCCGAGCCTTCGCCGACGCCTTCCTGCGCGACGATCTCTGGGCGGAGTACGAGGGCATCTCGCTCGAGCAGGTCCCGCGGTGGGTGCTGGAGCTGCCCTTCCTGCTGAACGTCGCCCCGGTCGTGTGGCTGAGCGGCCGGCGCTTCACCGTCCCCGAGCTCGACGAGGAGCTGGCGTCCTC
>DATLGG010000279.1:0-5139 GCA_035540615.1 Actinomycetota bacterium
ATCACGGTGATCGTCAACACCGGCGACGACCTCGTCCTGCACGGGCTGCACGTCTCGCCCGACCTCGACTCCGTCACCTATTGGCTGGCGGACGTCGCCGACCGGGAGCGCGGGTGGGGCCGGCGTGACGAGACGTTCCGCGCGTGGGAGGAGATCAGCCGTCTCGGTGGGGTGGCGTGGTTCCGGCTCGGGGACCTCGACCTCGCGACGCACCTCGTGCGCACCGACATCCTGCGGGGCGGAGGAACGCTGTCGGAGGCGACCCGGCGGATCACGGACGCGTTCGGCATCGAGGCGCAGGTCCTGCCGATGACCGACGATGCCGTGACCACCCGCGTCGAGGTCGCGACCGAAGGCGACCCCCTCGACCTCCACTTCCAGGAGTACTGGGTGGCGCGGGGCGCGCGCGACGAGGTCGTGGCGGTGCGCTACGAGGGTGCGACGGCCGCCCGCGCGGTCCCCGCGGCGCTCGAGGCGCTGGCGCGCGCCGACGCCATCGTCGTCTGTCCCTCGAACCCGGTTGCGAGCATCCAGCCGATCCTTGCCGTCGCCGACCTCCGGGCGGCCGTGGTGGCGCGGCGGGACCGGGCCGTGGCAGTGACGCCGATCGTCGGAGGCGCGCCGCTGCGGGGGATGGCGGACCGTCTGCTGCCGGCCGTCGGCCACGAGGTGTCCGCGACCGGGGTCGCGCGGATGTACCGCGACATCTGCTCCGCGTTCGTGGTCGATCGACGGGACGAGGCGGAGTCGATGCGGATCCGGGAGGAGACGGGGCTCCGCGTCGCCGTGACGGAGACGGTGATGACCGACGACGCGGCGGCCGCGGACCTGGCGCGCGTCGCGATCGAGGCGGTGGCGGGATGACCCTCGAGGTCCTGCCGGTCTCCGGGCTCCCCGAGATCCGTCCCGGAGACGACCTCGCGGACCTGATCGTCGCTGCCGTCGGGGCCGATGGACTCGGCGACGGGGACGTCGTCGCCGTCGCCCAGAAGGCGGTCTCGAAGGCGGAGGGGCGCCTGGTCCCCGAGGGTGAGGGGAAGGTCGCATGGGTCGCCCGAGAAGCGTCGCGGATCGTCGCGCGGCGCGGGGACCTCGTGATCGCCGAGACGCGCCACGGGTTCGTCTGCGCGAACGCGGGCATCGACGTCTCGAACGTTCCGCGCGGCTCCCTCTCGCTCCTCCCCGAGGATCCCGACGCCTCGGCCGCGCGGATCGCCGCCGGGATCAGCGAGCGCACCGGGAGGAAGGTCGGCGTGGTCGTCACCGACACGTTCGGGCGCCCTTGGCGGCGCGGTCTCGTGGACGTCGCGATCGGCTGCGCGGGTCTCCCGGCGCTCCTCGACCTCCGGGGCGAGCCGGACCGGGAGGGCCGGCTGCTCGAGAGCACGGTGATGGCCATCGCGGACCAGGCCGCGGCCGCAGCGGGGATCGTGATGGCGAAAGCCGGCGGTGTCCCCGTGGCCGTCGTGCGAGGTCTCCCTCGGCCGTCCGACGCGCCGGCCGGAGCGGCCCGGGATCTCGTCCGGCCCGCCACGGAGGACCTCTTCCGCTCCGCTCCGCTGTACGCGATCTCGTCCCGTCGCACGGTGCGGGCCTTCCGCGACGAGGCCGTCCCGGACGATGCGGTCGAGCGTGCGGTGGCGGCGGCGCTGACCGCCCCCGTCCCCCACGGATCCCGCCATCGCGCGCCGCCGTGGCGCTGGACGATCCTGCGTCGGGGCGAGCGACGGCGCCGGCTCCTCGCCGCGATGGCGGATGCGTGGCGACGGGACCTGCGTGCCGATGGTTTCCCGGAGGAGCGGATCGAGCGCCGGATCGAGCGGTCGGACGCGATCCTCGCCGCCGCGCCGACCCTCGCGATCCCGGCGGTGTCGCTCGAGGGCGCGGACGCCTACCCCGACGCCCGGCGCCGCGAGGCCGAGCGCGACATGTTCCTGCTCGCGACGGGCGCGGCCGTCCAGTCGTTCATGCTCGCCCTCCACGCGCAGGGGGTCGGCTCGAGCTGGATCTCCTCGACCCTCTTCTGCAAGGAGGAGGCCGCGACGGCGCTCGGGCTCGACGCGGGCTGGCTGCCGATGGGTGCCGTCGCGGCCGGCTTCCCGGCGGAGCCTCCGCCCGAGCGGCCGCCGGTCGACCCCTCCCCGGCGATCACCTGGCTCTGACGGTCCGCAGGAGATACACCGGCACGAGGACCGGCCATCCCACCACGAGCGCCAGCGCCCAGCCGAGACGTCGCCGGACGACGGCGTGCGCGGCGCACGCCGCTGAGATCGCGGCCGCGAGGAAGAGCGCGCCCCCCGCTGCCAGGAGCACGAACCATGGGAGCGACCGGCCGCCGATCGCGGACACCACCGCCCACCCGGCCAGCACCACCAGCACCGGGAACCCGGCGGCGACCGCGCGGATCGCGGCCGGTGCTCGGCTTGCGGAGGGCGAGGGCATCCCGGCTATAGTTACTCGTTCCCATGGCGAAGAAGAAGCGCAAGAAGAAGCCGACCACGCCCAGGCCCGCGGCGCAGCCGGTCTCCCAGGCTGCCGACGCGCAGGGGCGCCAGGAGCGCAAGGAGGCCGCCCGCCGCGAGCGCGAGGAACGGATCAAGCGCGCGCGCCGGCGTCAGCGCCTGCGTCGCCTGGTCCGGTGGGTCGCCATCCTCGCCGTCATCGCGTTGATCGTGGGCTTCATCTGGTGGCGCGGCGCGGCTGGGCGACGGGTCCTGCAGGCCGCCGACGCCGCCGCCGAGCGCATCGGCTGCGAGGCGATCGTCGAGCGCGATGAGAAGGGCCGGAGCCACGAGCCGCCCTACGAGTACACCGAGCGCCCGGCGACCTCCGGGTCCCACGCCCCGTCGACGCTCGACCCCGCCGTCTCGGTCTACGACGACCCGATCGACGTGCCGGCGGGCGATCAGGGCGTCTCGCTCGAGCCCCAGGCCGTGCACAACCTCGAGCACGCCTACGTGATCATGTACTACCGCTCAGAGGGACCGCAGGCGCTTCCCGACGCGGTCGTCCAGCGGCTGACCCAGCTCGCCGAGCGTGAGGAGAAGGTGATCCTCGCTCCCTACTCGCAGCTCCCGCAGGGGACGAGCCTGACGCTCGCGGCGTGGACGCGGGTCCAGCAGTGCCCCGCCGTGCGGGACGCGGGCGCGGCCGAGCAGGTGGCACGCGGCTTCATCCAGCGGTTCCGCGGGGGCGGCGACGCGCCCGAGCCGACGGCTCCCTAGCTCAGGAGACCGAGCAGGTCCCGCCGGCGGAGCATTCGATCGTCCCGCCGTCGAAGCGTCCTCGCCAGCCACCGTCGGCGAGCCTCGTCAGGGACCGCGGCAGGCCGAGGCTCCCCGCGTGGGCGTCGCGAGCGAGGTAGGCGTCGAGGACCGGGCCGCGCAGCCAGGTCACGGCGGCGGTTGCGTCGTTCAGGTACATCCGTCCTCGCTGGAACTCCTGGAAGCGTCCGCCGGCGATCGACCGCTGGGCCGACGTGGCGCGCCCCGGAGCGCACATCTGCTCGTCGTAGGCCTCGCGGATCTTGCCGACGACGTTGAGGTTCTTGCCGACGCGGAAGCGCGTGTCCTTCAGCCCCAGCGCGCTGCGCAGGTCCCATCCCTTCACGACCTTGCTGCCGGAGGTGCCGACGACCTTGACGGTCTTCACGCGGCCGGAGATCCCCAGCCGGTACTCGGTGAAGCGGGTGATCGTCCCGATCGAGCCCGTCAGCGAGCGCAGGCGGGAGGTCAGGGTGGCGTCGGAGAAGTCGGCGGACCAGGTGCGGTTGGGATTCGAGGCGAGGAAGTCGCCGGGGTCACACACGGCCTTGAGGTACGGCGTCGCGGCAGCGCCGGACCAGACGTTCTCGACGTTCTCGGTGAACCCACCGCTCGAGGAGGAGTAGTAGGTCGTGATGAGGTTCCCGTTGTGGCGTACGACGCGCCCGACGGTGTCCCGAACGGCGGCGACCCAACGATCGCCCATCGGCCCGAGCTCTTTCTCGCGACCGATGAAGTACTGGTCGCGCGTGCTCGCGACGAGCGCGCACGCACAGTCCGACCGCCGTTGTCCGGGGGTCGAGGCGACCTTCCGGAAGGCGTAGGTGCGGGCCGCGATCGCCTGCGCCTGAAGCGTCGCGCCGGGCCAGCTCGACGGCACCTCGGCGATCCCGTACAGGTAGGCCTGGGGACCGATGATCGCCACGGCGTGCAGCCGGCTGCTCGAGGCGCCGGCGAGCTCGAGGCGTCCGCGGTTGAGCGTGTGGCCCCACTCGGCCAGGTGGATGGACCCACCGTCGAGCCTCGTGACGCGCAGGGCGTCACCTGAGCTCCCCCACAGGCGCCCGGTCGTTCCCGGCGCGCCCACGCGGAACCGTCCGTCGGTCCGCTCGATCCGCCGGCGGCCGCCAGAGGGGACCGTCTCGATCACCTTCCCGCTCGTGAGCGTGAGCCGCATCCGGCCGCCGACCGCTTCGATCGTGACGGCCGACCGACTCTGGACGAGCCCGATGCGGAAGTGCTTCGCCGGCGGCGACATCTCGGCGACCGACGTCCCGGAGTAGTAGTGCTTGAGGATGCGGTTCGCGCTCCATCCCTCCTGCGCGAGGCCGAAGGCCCCGTACTGGCTGAGGCCGATCCCGTGCCCCCAGCCGGAGCCGTGGAACGTGAAGGTGGTGTTGGCGGAGGCGCTTCCCCCGAGGGGGAACAGCGCGACGACGACCATGATCCCGACCAGACGAGCTCTCATCGAACCTCCACAGGGGCGTGCCCCAGGAGCATCGACGCGGTCGAAGCGCCGCTTTAGCCCGAAGCTCCGGAAAGCCGCGCTTCCTCCACGACCGTCCCGGGCTCCACGCGCGCCCCGGCGCCGAGGACGCTTCCGCGCAGGGTCGCGCCAGGGCCGATGACCGCACCGGCCCCGACGACCGATCCCTCGACGATCGCCCCAGATCCCACCGTGACACCCTCGTGCAGGACGGAGCCGTCGATGCGCGCGCCGGCGGCGATCACGCAGCGGGGACCGATGACGACGAGGTCGCCCACGAGGGCGTCCCGATCGACGCGCGCCGTCCCGGCGAGGAGGGGCCGGCGCGCGCATCGACGGCTCCGTCCTGCACGAGGGTGTCACGGTGGGATCTGGGGCGATCGTCGAGGG
>DATLGG010000280.1:0-5609 GCA_035540615.1 Actinomycetota bacterium
GTGTCGGGGCTCGGGGAGGGCGAGGGGCCCGAGCCGACGCGTCGCGACGGCGAGCAGCTCCTTGCGCGCGTTCAGGTAGGACGCGGCGAACACGACGATCAGCACCTTCGCCACCTCGGCTGGCTGGAACCGCAAGCTCCCGAGGGAGATCCACACCCGCGCACCGCGGACCTCGGTGCCGAGCCCCGGCGTGAGCGGCAGGAGGAGGAGCAGCACCCCGAGGAAGCCGAGCGTGTAGGTGAACGCGTCGAGCTGGCGGTGGTCTCGGATCACGATCAATGTCACCGCGAAGAGGATCAGGCCGAACAGGAGCCAGCCCGACTGCGCCGCCGCGCGCTCGGGATCGAGCCGGTAGATGATCGCGAACCCCAGCCCGGCCAGGAGCCCGCCGGCGGGAAGGAGGACGGGGTCGGCGTTCGGCGCGAACCGGCGCACGACCAGATGCGCGGCGACGAGGCCACCGGCGAGCATCAGGGCGTATGCCGCCAGGCCCACCGGGACGCGTCCCTGGGTCCCGAGCCCGGCGAGCGCGTAGGCCCCGACCGCCACCGAGACCGCGAGGAAGATCAGGCCGAGCTCCGACCTCCGCCGCGCGCGGGAGACCGGGGGAGCGGCCGTGCTCACGCGGGCTCCTCGCGCGGCTCGGGCTCCTCCGCGGCCCGGAGGTCCCGTTCGATCTGAGCGATGATCTGCAAGGCTTCCTCCCTGCTCCCCGCGGTGATGCCTTCGTTCAGCCCCTGCCACGGCTGGAGCCGGAGGGCCTCGGCGGCCGGAAGCGTCGTCTCCTCGGCCACCGAGTAGAGCTCGATGCCCAGACCCTCGACCGGGACGCCCTGGAACAACGCGACCCTTCCCTCGTTGACCCCGACGAACCACTGTCGGTCGAGGTACATCCGTCCGGCGACCAGGAGCGTCGCCAGGAGGAGGACGACGATCCCTCCCATCACGAGGAAGCGGCGACGCCGGCGCGGCGGCGCGGTGAACCCGCCGTCGAGCCGCACCCCGGGCGCCTCGGCCGAGGCCTCGTGCGTCGGTGGGGCCGGCTCCGACTCCACGACGTCGAGGACGACCGTCGTGATGTTGTCCTGGCCGCCCGCCTCGTTGGCCGCTGCGACGAGTCGGTCCGAAGCGGCCTGCGGGTCCTCGTCTTCGGACACGATCCGTTCGACCTCGGTCTCCTCGACCATCGAGGTCAGCCCGTCGCTGCAGAGCAGGATCCGGTCGCCCGGCTTCACCTCGACGATCGCTTGATCGACCTCGATCTCCTCGTCGATCCCGAGCGCCCGCGTCAGGATGCTGCGCTGCGGGTGGATCGCCGCCTCCTCGGGAGTGAGCTTCCCCTCGTCCACGAGCCGCTGGACGAGGGTGTGGTCGTCCGTCAGCGCGCGAAGCGTGCCGTCACGGAGCAGGTAGGCTCGCGAGTCGCCGACGTGGGCCAGGTAGAGGCGTCCCCTCCCGGCCACGACGGCCGTGAGGGTCGTCCCCATCCCGGCCAGATCCGGTTCCTCGCTCGCGCGCTGGTGAACCGTCCGGTTCGCCTCCTGGACCTTCCGGCGGAGGCGATCGGGGATGCCGTCCTCCGGGCCGCCGTCGCTCGCGACGACCGAGACGACCTCGAGCGCGAGGCGCGAGGCCACGTCGCCGCCTTGATGCCCACCGAGCCCGTCGGCGACCGCGAACAGCGGGTCGGCGGTGAGGTAGGAGTCCTCGTTCCGCTGGCGAACGCGGCCGACGTCGGTCGCCGCGCCCACGCGGATCCTCACTTGCGGACCTCCAGGTGGGTGTTCCCGATCCGGATCCGGTCCCCCGGCGAGATCTGCGTCGGAACGGTGATCTTGTTCCGGTTGAGGTACGTCCCGTTCGTCGAGCCGAGGTCCTCGATCACCCAGGCGCCGTTGCGCTCGCTGATGCGCGCGTGCTCCTGCGACGCGTAGGTGTCGTCGAGGCGGATCTCGCAGGAGCCGTCACGGCCGAGGCGAAGCGTCCCGTTCAGCCGGTAGGCGGCGCCCTTGCCGCCACGTCCCGCGAGGACCACGACCTTGCCCGGGGCGCCGCTCCGGGGGCGGCGGGTCGCTCGCGTCTTCTGGTCCGGGCGCGGCCGCTCGCGCGCCGCGCGTCTTCCGTAGAGATCGGCGGCGATCGTGCGGACCGCGCGCCAGACGAAGAAGTAGAGCAGGAGCAGGAAGAGCACCTTCAGGATCGTCAGGACGACGGGCGGCATCTCAGCCCGTCCGGAACTCGAGGGTCGAGTGACCGATCGTGATCCGGTCCCCGTCGGCGAGCGGATGCTCCGAGACCTCGGAGCCGTTCACGAGCGTCCCGTTCGTGGACCCGAGGTCGACGAGGACGAAGCCGTCGCCGCGGCGGCGGACCTCCGCGTGCCGCCGGCTCGCCCCGGGGTCCGGCAGCTCGATCTCCGACCCGGCCATGCGCCCGATCACCGCGGTGTCACGCTCCAGCGGGAACTCCTGGATCGTCGTCCCGTCCTGGACGAGCGCGAGGACCGGACCGCGCGTGGCCGAGCTGGGATTCCCACCGCCGGCGGTGGGGGCGGGGGCGCCGGTCGCCTCGGTCAGCTCCGTCTCGAGCTCGAGGTCGCCGCGCTTGAGGGAGTCGTCCCGCTCGAGGACCACTTGGGGGGAGGCGACGAGACCGAAGCCACGCTCCCGCGCGCCCTCGACGATCACCTGCTCGAGCTCGGTCGCGAGGCCACGCTCCATCCCGGAGAACCGCTCGTGGTCCTCCGGGGCGAGGCGGAAGACATAGCGGTTCGGTACCCAGACCTCCCGGACGCCAACCGTCTTGTTCGCCTCCATCTCGCGGAGCGCACGCTTCGCGAGCTCCACGGGCTGGACCCCCGACCGGAACGCCTTCGTGAACGCGCCCTCGACGATCCGCTCGAGGCGCCGTTCGAAGTCGCGGAGGATGCTCATCGGGTCCTTCCTGTGGGGTGGGAGACGATTATAGGTGGGCATCCCGGGCGGTCCGGAAACGCCTTCCGAGGCACCTGATACAGTGACGCCGTTGCCCCGGGCGGGTGGCGGAATTGGTAGACGCGCAGGATTCAGGATCCTGTGGGCGCAAGCCCATGGGGGTTCGACTCCCCCCTCGCCCACCTGATGACGTTCTCCGAGACGACGCAGAGCGTCCTGATCCTCGCGAGCCTCGGCGTCTCCGGGCTCGCCCTGTTCGTCCTCGCCTCCGCGACGTCGCGCGGACGGCTGCGCCAGCCCGGCGGGCCCGATCGCGAGATGACGAAGGCGCTGCGCGCGCAGGCGCGCGCGATCGCCGAGCTGCAGGGCGCCGTCCAACAGCTCGCGGGCGAAGACCGCCGGCTGGCCGGGCGGCTCCGCGGAGCGGTCCAGCGGGTCGGGCTCGTCCGCTACGACGCCTTCGACGACATGGGGGGGCGTCTGTCCTTCTCCGCGGCGATGCTCGATGGGCGCGGCGACGGCTTCGTGATCACCTCGATCAACGGCCGGACCGACAACCGCTGCTACGCGAAGCCGGTGACCGGCGGCATCTCGGAGCACAACCTTTCGGACGAGGAGACCGAGGCGATCGCCATCGCGCTCGGCAAGGCCCCCGTCCGCGCCTCGTAGGTGCTCGACCTCCGCGCACTCCGCGAGGACCCGGATCCCGTCAAGGTCGCGCTCGCCCGACGCGACCCCGCGCTTCCCGGCGACGTCGACCGCCTCCTCGACGCGGATCGCCGCCGGCGAGAGCTGACCGTGCAGGTCGAAGGGCTGCGCGCCGAGCAGAACCGCGGCTCGAAGGAGGTCGCCCGTGCATCGGGAGACGAGCGGCAGGCGCTGATCGCCTCGCTGAAGGATGTGTCGGCTCGCCTCGGGAAGCTCGAGCCCGCGGCGGCCGAGGCGACCGAAGAGGTGCAGGCGCTCCTCGCGCGGCTCCCGAACCCCCCGCACGAGACGGCCCCGACCGGCGGGTCGGACGAGGACAGCCGGATCGAGCGCGAGGTCGGCTCTCCGCCCGCGTTCGGGTTCCAGGCTCGCGATCACGTCGAGCTCGGCACGGCGCTCGGCTTCCTCGACATCGAACGGGCCGCGAAGGTCTCCGGCTCCCGCTTCGCGTACCTGATGGGGGACGGCGTCTGGCTCCAGTGGGCGCTCGTCCGCTACTGCCTCGACGTGCTCACCGCGCGCGGGTTCCTGCCGGTGATCCCGCCGGTGCTCGTCCGCGAGGAGGCGATGTATGGGACCGGGTTCCTCCCGACGGACGAGGCGCAGATCTACGCGACGCGCGACGACGACCTCTACCTGGTCGGCACATCCGAGGTCCCGCTCGCGGGGCTCCACCAGGGGGAGATCCTCGACGCCGACGCGCTGCCGCTGCGCTACGTGGGCTACTCGACGTGCTTCCGCCGCGAGGCGGGAACGTACGGGAAGGACACGCGCGGCATCTTCCGGGTGCACCAGTTCGACAAGGTCGAGATGTTCTCCTACACGATGCCGGGCGCCTCGTGGGAGGAGCACGAGTTCCTGCTCGCGTGCGAGGAGCAGATCATCGGCGGCCTCGAGCTCCCCTACCGCATCGCGAACGTCGCGACGGGTGAGCTCGGCGCGTCGGCGGCGAAGAAGTACGACATCGAGGTCTGGCTGCCGGGCCAGGGCGCGTACCGCGAGCTCACGTCGTGCTCGAACTGCACGGACTACCAGGCGCGGCGCCTCGGGTGCCGCGTGCGGCTGCCCGAGGGGAACGAGCCGGTGCACACCCTGAACGGGACGGCGTGCGCGGTCGGGCGCATGATCATCGCGATCGTCGAGAACCACCAGCGGGAGGACGGCTCGATCCCGCTGCCGGCGGCCCTGCACCCCTACCTGCCGGAGCAGGCTCGGGTCCTGACGCCACGCTGACGCCGAGCACCGACCGATAGATGCGCTCGTAGGCGTCGGCCGCGCGCGCCGTCGAGAAGGCGCGCGCCCGCACCGCTGCCGCCGCGCCCAGGCGCGCACGCAGCGCGGGGTCGCGGAGGAGGCGCTCGAGGGCTCGGACCGCCGCCGTCGCGTCGCCACCGGGGAGGAGGAGCCCGGTACGGCCGTCGAGCACGACCTCGGGGATGCCGCCGACCCGGGGCGCGACGACCGGAAGCCCGCACGCCGCCGCTTCGAGCGCGGCGAGCGAGAAGCTCTCCGTGCGGCTCGTTACCGCGCAGACGTCCGTCCGTCGCAGGAGCGGCTCGACGTCGGTCCGCACACCGAAGACCCGCACGTCCTCGAGGTGCCCGCCCTCGCGGATCCGTTCGCGCGTCGACGCGAGCCCGGGACCATCGCCGATCAGCCACAGCTCCGCTTCGGTCGACCGCCGGAGGCGGAGGTAGACCTCGGCCATGAGCGCCGGATCCTTCACCGGACGGAAGCTGGAGACGTGCGCGATCCGCGGCGGGGACCAGGTCCTCCGGATCGCGGCCGCGGACGACCGGGGTTCGACGGAGTTGTGCACGACGTCGGGCAGGGACCGAAGCGCCAGGAGGCGATGGGCGAGCTCGGCGTGGGCGAGCGACGGGGTCGTGAGCCGGTCGAAGCCGCCGAGCCGCCGGCCGAGGGTCCTGCCCGCGAGCGGATCGGCGGCGAACAGGCTCACGTCGGTGC
>DATLGG010000281.1:0-4770 GCA_035540615.1 Actinomycetota bacterium
AGCTCGGCCAGGGGAGCGTGATCGGACGACGGCTGGAGCTTCCCGCGGTGCGCGCGGACGGAACGGAGCTCCAGGTCGAGCTGACGGTGACACGCATCGAGCTTCCCGGGCCTGCGCAGTTCACCGGCATCCTGCGCGACCTCACCGCCGAGCACGCTGCGCGACGGGAGCGCGAACGCCTCCTCGAGCGAGAGCGTGAGGCTCGGCGTGAGGCGGAACGGGCTCGTGCCGGCCTCGAGTTCCTCGTCGACGCCGGTGCGACACTCGCGGCGTCGCTCGAAGAGGGCGAAGCCATGGATCGGATCGCGCGCCTGCTCGTCCCTCGCCTGGCGGAGTGGTGCGCGATCGACCTGGTCGCGCCGGACGGCACGATCCGACGCGCGGCGGTCGCGCACATCGAGGTCGAGGAGTGGGCCACGATCGGGGCGGGCCGGAGCGGAAGCCTGGTGGAGGAGGCGATCCGCGATGGAGAGCCGCGTCTGATCCCGGCGTTGGAGCCGCTCCATGGGGAGCGGCTGGGGACGGATGTCGACGTGCTCGAGTTGAGGTGCGCGGGGATCTTCCCGCTGCTGGCGCACGACACGACGCTCGGGGCGCTCGTCGTGGCGCGTCGCAACCGCTACGACGACGATGAGATCGCGCTCCTGCGCGAGCTGGCCTCGCGGGCGTCGGTCGCGCTCCAGAACGCGCGGCTGTACGAGGACCGCACCTACGTCGCGCGAACCCTGCAGCGGAGCCTGCTGCCGACGGTGCTTCCCGAGGTCCCAGGACTCGAGGTCGCCGTCCGCTACCGCGCCGCCGGCGAGGGGAACGAGGTCGGCGGGGACTTCTACGATGTCTTCGCCCTCGCGGACGGCACGTGGTGCGCGGCGATCGGCGACGTCGGTGGCAAGGGCCCCGACGCGGCGGCACTCACGGGGCTCGCGCGCCACACCCTGCGGACCGCTGGGATGCGCGAACACCGCCCGGCCGAGCTCCTGCGCACCCTGAACGAAGCGATCGTGCGGGAGGGGACGGAGCGCCTCTGCACGGTGTCCCTCACCCGGATCCGCCCGACGGAGGGGGCCTACGAGATCACGATCGCATGCGGAGGTCATCCGTCGCCGCTCCTGCTCCGCTCCGACGGGGAGGTCGTGCGGCCGTCGGTGAGCGGAACCCTGCTCGGCGCGATCGCGGAGCCGCAGATCGGGGAGGTCACGATGAGTCTCGCGTCCGGCGACAGCCTCGTCTCGTTCACCGATGGGCTGATCGACGAAAGCGGCGCCGGGCGCCTGTCGATCGAAGAGGCCGTGGCGATCCTGCGGACCCATGCCGGGGAGGCCGCAGAGGGGTTGGTGGATGCGGTCGAGGGGGCGGCGCTCCGCGCGAAGTCGGAGCCGCCGCGCGACGACATCGCCCTGCTCTGCCTGCGGGTCCTCCCCTAGCTACGGCTCGAGCGTCGGAACGGGCTCCGCCGGGTCAGGTGAACCCGCCGGCTTGAGGGCCGGGCCCGTCGGCGACCGGACGTCGATGTAACCGATCGCGATGCCCTCGCGCCGTGCGTACCGCAGGATCTGGCGGAGCGCGGCGTTCTTCGCCTGGAGCTGGTCGGCCGGGCCGTAGAGGACCACCCCGCCACGGGCGAGGTCGAGCTCGACGCCGTCACGGCCGGTGCGGACGCGGGCAACGTGCCGGCGGAGCGCCTCCGGGAGGGACGCCACCACCCGCAGCAGCGGCCGCGGTGTCGGTGCCCGACTCCCCGGACGCAGGATGCGGTCCGAGCGACCGAGGGAGGGGCGGGCCGCGGGCACCCCGTCCGCCCGTTCGAGGACGACCCCGTCGGAGGCCACGATGACCGTCCCGCGCGGGTCGGTGATCACACCGGCGGCGATCCGCTCGGTGAGGTCGAGGTGGACGGTCGAGGGGAGGTCCCGTCGCACGGTCGCTGCCGCGACCCACGGCTCACGCGCGAGGCTCCGCTCGACGCCGCGCAGGTCCAGCCCCAACAGGTTCATCCCCTCGCGGACGCCGGCCACCTCGAGCACGCGCGCGCGGTCGAGACGGGCGGCTCCGCTGATCCGGATCTCGCGCACGTCGAAGATCGGCGATGTCACCACGGCCCAAGCCGCCGCGGCTACGGCGACGACAGCGACGACCGCGCTCGTCCGGCGGGAGGGGCGACGTCGGCTACGGCGCATCGAACCGACCGACGCGGTGCACCTCCGTCTCGAGGGCGACGCCGGATCGCTCGAGCACACGCTCCTGCACGAGACGGATCAGACGGTCGACATCCGCCGCGCGCGCCCCCGGTCCGGCGATCACGAAGTTCGCGTGCTTCTCCGAAACGCGCGCCCCACCGACGGAGAGCGCCTTCCCGTCCGCCTCCTCGATCAGCCGCGCGGCATGATGGCCCGGCGGATTCTTGAACACGCTGCCGCAGTTCGGCTCGGCGAGCGGCTGGGTTCGTCGCCGCCAGTCGCGCGCTTCGTCCATGCGCGCACGGATCTCGGCGGGATCCCCGGGCCGCAGGGCGGCCGTCGCGGCCGTCACGACACCGCCGGCGGGAAGGGCGGAGGTCCGATATCCGAACCCGGCGTCGGCCGCTGCGAGCGTCCACGTGGACCGCTCCGGGAGGACGAAGACCTCGATCCGCTCGAGCACCTCGTCGAGCGCGTGACCGTGGGCGCCGGCGTTCATCCGCACCGATCCCCCGAGCGAGGCCGGGATCGCGACGCCGAACTCGAGCCCTGCCAGATGGTGCGTGAGCGCGACGCCGGCGAGGGCCGGCAGGGGCATCGCGCCGCCGGCCGTCAGGCGGTTCCCGTCGCGGGCGGACCAGCGGAACGGCCGCCCGAGGCGGAGGACGAGGCCGGGGAAGCCATCGTCGGAGACCAGGAGGTTCGAGCCCTTCCCGATCACGAGCACGGGGACCTCGGTCCCCTCGAGCGCAGCGCCGGCGGCCTCGAGATCCTCGATCGAGAGGACCTCGAGGTAGAGCGCGGCAGGGCCGCCGAGCCGGAAGGAGGTCAGCGGGGCGAGGGGGAAGGCGCGGCGGAGGCGACGTCCGGCGTGTCTCGCCAGATCGGCCGCGACGCGGTCGATCGCCTCACGGTCAGCCACGATCCTCCCCGCCGACGTGGCGGACGACCTCCTCGCCGACCATCGTGACGTCTCCGGCACCGAGGGTGAGGATCAGGTCCCCGCGCCGGAGCTCCCGGGCGACGAACGGCGCGACGTCCGCCCGGCTCGGCAGGTAGATCGCGCGCTTCCCGGGAGCCGCCTCGACGAGGCCGTCGACGACCATCTTCCCGCTGACGCCGGGCACGGGATGCTCCCCAGCCGCGTACACGTCGGTCACCACGACGACGTCCGCCGCGGCGAGGCTGCGACCCAGCTCCCGCCCGAGCGCCGCCGTCCGCGAGTAGCGATGGGGCTGGAACACGGCGACCATCCGTTCCGGCCTCTCCGTCGCGGCCGCGGCGAGGGTGGCCTCGATCTCGCTCGGATGATGCGCGTAGTCGTCCACGACCCGCGCGCCGCCGATCGAGCTTCGATGCTCGAAGCGACGTCGCACCCCGCGGAACCCGGCGAGCGCGGCCGCCGCCTCGGCCGCGGAGCCCCCGAGCGCCGCGACGACCGCGACGGCCGCGGTGGCGTTCAGCAGGCAGTGCCGACCCGGGACGCGGAGGCGGAGATCGATCTCCTCCGCTCCGATCCGCACGCGCCCGCTGGCCTCCGGTCCCAGCTCTCCGATGTG
Source organism: Actinomycetota bacterium (assembly GCA_035540615.1). Classification (GTDB taxonomy): domain Bacteria; phylum Actinomycetota; class UBA4738; order UBA4738; family CALAEC01; genus DATLGG01. The sequence continues at coordinate 3,737 of DATLGG010000281.1, forward strand.
CAGGACGACGTCGTTATCGTCCTTCTCGCCGTACGTCGTCGCTTCCCGTCCAGCGAGCGCGAGGACGCGCCGCGTCCCGGGGTCGTCGCCACACGCGACGAGGTGGTCGCACCGTGCGCAGAAGGCGGCGAAGGCCGCCTCGACCTCCTCGAGCGTGCCGAAGAAGTCGAGGTGGTCGGCCTCAACGTTCGTGACGACGCCGATCGATGGACGCATGAGCAGGAAGGAGCCGTCGGACTCATCGGCCTCGGCCACGAAGACACCGCCGGTCCCCGAGCGCGCGTTGCTCCCGCTCTCGTTCAGCTCGCCGCCGATCACGTACGTCGGATCCAGCCCCGCCGCCACGAGCGCGACCGCGAGCATCGAGGTGGTCGTCGTCTTGCCGTGCGTGCCCGCCACCGCGACGCTGCGCTCCGTCCCCGCGAGCGCGGCCAGGACCTGTGCGCGATGCAGGACGGGGATGCCCGCCTCCCGCGCGGCGGCCAACTCCGCATCTCCCGGACGGATCGCGCTCGAGATGACGACCGCGTCGACGCCCGCGTGGTGCGCCGGGTCGTGCCCGACGGCGATCTCCGCCCCTCGGGCGCGCAGCGCGTTCAGTCCCGTCGATCCCTTGAGGTCGCAGCCGGAGACGGCGAAACCGCGGTCGAGCAGCAGATGGGCGATCCCGCTCATGCCGGCGCCGGCGATGCCCATGAGGTGGACGCGGCGGAGCCCCGAGAGATCCGGAACGGGAAGCGTGGGGATGCTGCCGTCAGGGGGGACGTAGGGACGCATGCTCAGACGTGGTAACGCGTCGCCGTGAGATCGTCGAGGTGATCGCGGACCCATCCGGCGGTGCGCCGGAGACCCTCCTCGAGCGAGACCTGCGGGGTCCACCCGGCCCACTCCCTCGCGCGCGTCGCATCGCACAGGAGCCGGTGGACCTCGCTGTCCTTCGGACGGATCCGTGCCTCGTCGCTCACGAGATCCTTGCGTCGACCGGTGACCTCGAACAGCAGCTCCACGAGATCGGCGATCGAGATCTCGCGGCC
>DATLGG010000282.1:0-2743 GCA_035540615.1 Actinomycetota bacterium
ATCCCCTCGGGATCCCGCACCTGGCGTTCGAGGAAGTCGCCGCTCCGCGCCCCGCGCGCGGGGCCCTTCAGCGCGCCCCGATCGGCCGCCGCCACGATGTGCTTCGGCGTGAGGTCCGCGCGCGCGTCCTTCACCGGGACCGGCGTGTATTTCGCGATCGTCTCGCGGTCGAACTCGCGGATCTGGTACTTCCCGTCGCGACCGATGCCGCCTCCGCCCCCGCGCCCGGCTCCCGCGCTCCGTCCCGAGGAGGTGGCGTAGGGCTCCCGCGTGGTGGTCGTCGTCGTGCGGCGCCGGCGGTAGTCGTGCCGGTAGTAGTAGCCGCCGCCGTAGTAGAAGTAGTGCGCGTCCGTGTAGCACCACGCGCCGTAGTCGTAATAGCTGTAGTAGCTGTGGACGTAGATGGGGCGGCCCCAGAAGTCGCACGGCGCCCACCCGAGGTACGGTCCGAAGCCGGCCCAGACGACCCACGCCGGACCCCAGTAGGCGTCGGGATACCAGACCCACCCGTAGTGCGCGCGGTAGTACCAACGGCCGTAGTGCGACGTCGTGTAGCCCCACGGCTCGTAGGAGACCCACGTCCAGCCGTACGGCTCGCACCACGACCAGTAGCCGTGGCGGTACGGGCGCCAGCTCACGACGACGGTCGGACGCCACGCCCAGTAGCCGTCGATGAGCACCCACGTGCCGTGGCCGTCGAGCTCGTACGACCCCATGACGCCGCGGGCGACGTGCTGCGGCCGGTTCGCGCCGCGCACGCGGCGCTCGCGCTCGTCGTTCCAGCGGTCGAACGCGTCGCCGTCCTTCACGCGGAACACCTCGTCGCGGGTCGAGCCCTTCGTCCAGACGAGTCGCTGCCCCGCGCGCACGGTGATCGCCGTGCGGTCGTCGCGGAGCTCCGCGTTGCCGTCGGCGACGCCGATCTCCAGGCGCGTGCGCTGCGGGTCGTTGCCGATGCGGACCATCGCGCGGCCGCCGAGGTCGACCGTCCCCGCGAACGACTTAAACCTCGCCGGGGCCGCGTCAGGGCCGCGCGAGAGGTACGCCGCGCCGTCGGCGAGCGCGATCTCGGCGCCGTTCACGTCGAGGCGCTGGACCACGACGGTCGTCGCGCCCGCCAGGCGGAGGAACGTCTCGCCGGGGAGCTCCAGCTCGGCGAAGGTGCCTTCGTCGGTGAAGATCTCGTCTCCCGCGCGGATGATCGCGTTGACCGCGAGCTCCGAGACCTCCTCGTCGTAGGGGCCGCGGCCGAAGAGCGTCCCCTCGATGTGGGACACCCGGCCGGTGTCGGTGCCGTCGCCCTGCTGCTCTGCGCGCGCGGTCGCGGCCGCCGACATCCCGATGGCGGTGAACCCCAGCGCAAGAACCCAAGCCTTCATAAAGCCTCCAAAGCCAACCTAGCACGCGGTCCTAAGTACCCGAATTCGAATGGGCCTTCGGCTCGCGTCGGAACCACCCGTAGCGACGGACCGAGGGGGGCCCGAATTCGAGAATCTGAGGTGAAAAATCTCCGTCCGCCGCGGCGTTATTCCGCGGTCGAGACGCGGACCTTGGCCGGGACGAGCGCCTTCCCGTCCGCCTGCCAGCCGGGCTCGAACTCGTCGACGACCGTCCCCGGGGGGACGTCCGGGTTCGACGTCGCCGCGACGGCGTCGTGCAGCATGGGGTCGAACGGCGTGCCGACCCCCGGGATGCGCTCGATCTGCATCGAGGCCAACACGCGCACGAGCTGCTGGTGGATCTGGCGGACGCCCTCGGCGAGCGCCTGCCCCGGCCCCTCCATCTGCCCGGCGGCCGCGAGCGCGCGCTCGAGATTCGACACGACGGGGAGGATCCGCTTCACCGCCTCGAGCTCCCCCATCCGCATCGACGAGGCGATCTCCTTCTGCGAGCGCTTCCGGTAGTTGTCGAAGTCCGCCTTCAGGTGCACGACGAGCCGCTGCAGCTCGCCGATGCGCGGGTCCTCCTCGGCCGGATCCTTGGCCGGATCGCGCGGGGACTCCGCGCGGCTCTCCGTCCCGCCGTCGGCCGACTCGCGCGGCGGCTCGCTCGGGGGCTCCGGCGCCTCCGGTCCGCGATCGGGCGTGCCGACCTCCGGTCCGCGGTCGGGACGGCCGACCTCCGGCTGCTGCGCCTTCCGGTCCTCGGCCGGCATCTCGGGGGCATCGGGCGTGGCGTTCGGCGAGCGGACGGACTCGGGGCGGTCGTCGGGCATGGGGCCTCGATCTAAGCAGCCGGGCGCCCCGTGTCAACGCGGTTGGGGAGGCACGTAACGAGTGGTAAAGTCTCGGTTATCGCCGCGGACTCCCGCTTCCTCCGCTCGCTGTCCCGCCGCGCGTGGCTCTTCGGGACCTCCGGCGCGCTCGCCGCGCTCCGCGCGTCGCCGGCCGACGCGCGCGTCGACCCGCGCATCGACGCGCTCGCGGCCTCGCTCTCGCTCGAGAAGAAGCTCGGCCAGCTCCTGATGATCGGCGTCTCGGGGACGGAGATGACGCCCGAGACGCGCTCGCTCCTCGGCGAGCTCGACCCGGGCGCGGTGATCCTGCTCGGGAGAAACGTCCGGGAGCCGAAGCAGCTCGCGGCCCTCAATGCGTCGCTCCAGGACGGCGCGGCGATCCCGCGGTTCATCGCCATGGACCAGGAGGGCGGGATCGTCGTGCGGCTCTCGCGCGGGGCGACGGTCTTTCCCGGCGCGATGGCGACGGGTGCGACCGGCTCCTCGAACCTCGCCTACCTCGAGGGG
>DATLGG010000283.1:0-6537 GCA_035540615.1 Actinomycetota bacterium
CCGGGCGCCCCTCTCATCTCGCGAACGATGCCGCGGCGCGTGCGATCCGCCTGGTAGCATCGGCCCAGCGTGGACGCCGAACGGGCGAAAGACCTGCAACGTTCGCAGCTCTCGATGGTCGCCGTCCGCTGGACCGGCGCCGTCTTCGCCGCCTACCAGGTCCTGGTCTTCGACAACCGGCCGTACCCCTCGCCCACCTTCCGCACGCTCGGCCTGGCGCTGGCGGCCACCCTTGCCGTCGGGAACCTCGCGATCTTCCTGACGACCCGGCGCGTCTCGACCCTGCGCGGCGCCCGGGCCATCGCGATCTGCGGGATCCTGCTCGACGTCTCGGTCGCGTCGGGGTTCGTCTACCTGTTCGCGTTCGACCCCCTGTCCGCCCTCTGGGCCGTCCTGCTGATCCTCCCGATGGAGGGAGCGATCATGTTCCAGCTCCGCGGCGCGCTCTTCACCTGGGCAGCGACGCTCGCTCTGTACGTCCCCCGGGAGGCCTGGGGCGCCCAACGCTTCCCCGCCGAGTACCCCCTCGGGGTGCAGTGGAGCAGCATCACGTTCCGGATGGGGATCGCCCTCCTCATCGGCATGGTGGCGGGGCTCATGGCCCGAGATCTCGTCCGGCAGCGGACGCAGCTCCGACAGACCCTCGGCCGGGTCCAACGGCTCGACCGGATGCGCCAGGAGCTCGTCAACACGCTGGCCCACGACGTGCGGAACCCCCTGACGGCGATCCGGGGGACGCTGACCCTGCTCCTGACGCGGTCCGACAAGGTCGATGCCGAGACCGGCCGCGAGCTGCTCGGCAACGCGGACCGCCAGGCGCGCCGGCTCGAGACGCTGGCGGAGGACCTGCTCGAGCTCGCGCGCCTGGAGAAGGGACGGCTCGATCTGGCGATCCAGTACGTGACGCTCAGGGAGACGGTCGAGCGTGGCCTCTCCTTCACCGACCACGAGAGCGCGTACCGGATCGACATCCCCGAGGATCTCCGTCTGCGCGCCGACCCCGGCCGGCTCGAGCAGATCGTCGTCAACCTCGCGTCGAACGCCCTGCGGTACGGGGAGGCGCCGTTCGAGGCCCGCGCGCACGTCGACGGCGATGCCGTCGTGCTCACCCTCCGGGACCATGGGCCCGGCATCCCGGAGAGCGAGGCCCGGCACCTCTTCGACCCCTTCCGTGCCGAGCAGAAGAAGGGCTCGGTCGGGCTCGGCCTCGCCATCGTGAAGGGCCTGGCCGAGGCCCACGGCGGGACCGTCCGGTACCTGCCGAACGAGCCCCGCGGCGCCTGCTTCGAGGTCCGCCTGCCATTGACGGGCCCACGCGAGCCGGCGACCGTCTGACCCTCCCGTTTGCGGCCCGCCAGGTCGGGGCGGTGAAATGCGTCCCATGGAGCCGCTCCTGCTCACCGGCACCGCCCTCCCGCTGGAAGCGATCGAGGCGGTCGCGCGCCGCGGAGCGCCGGTCCGCCTCGCGGACGAGGCGGCGGCGGCGGTGCGCTCGTCGCGCGACCTGGTCGAGCAGCACCTCGGTCGCGACCGCCCGATCTACGGGATCAACACCGGGATCGGCGCCCTCGCCGACACCACGATCCCGGCGGGCGACCTCGAGCAGCTCCAGCGCAACATCGTCCGCAGCCACTCGGCCGGGGTCGGCACGCTCCTGCCGGCCGAGGTCGTCCGGGCGGTCATCCTTCTCCGCGCCCGGACCATGGCCACGGGCCGCACGGGCGTTCGGGTCGAGGTGATCGAACGGCTCTTGGAGCTCCTGAACCGGGGGATCACGCCGGCCGTGCCGAGCCGGGGCTCGGTCGGCGCGAGCGGTGACCTGGCCCAGCTCGCGCACATCGGCCAGTGCGTGATCGGCGAGGGAGCGGTCCTGCACGGGGACGGGGTGAGACCGGCGGCGGAGGTCCTCCGCGAGGAAGGCCTCGAGCCGCTCGAGCTCGCGACGAAGGAAGGCCTGGCGCTCATCAACGGGACCGAGGGGATGGTGGCCCTCGGGGCGCTCGCCCTCGTGGACCTCGGTCGGTTGCTCCGGGCGGCGGACGTCGCCGCCGCGATGACCGTCGAGGCAGCGCTGGGCACGGACCGGCCGTTCGCGGAGGACCTGATGGAGCTCCGACCGCACCCCGGCCAGGCCGCCTCGGCGGCCAACCTCCGAGCGATCCTTCGAGACAGCCCGGTGATCGCATCGCATCGAGACAGCACCCACGCCGTGCAGGACCCGTATTCGATGCGCTGCGCGCCCCAGGTCCACGGGGCGGCACGCGAGACGCACGCGTTCGCCTCCATGGTCCTCGGTCGCGAGCTCGGCGCGGTCACCGACAACCCCGTCGTCCTGCCCGACGGCCGCGTCGAGAGCGCAGGGAACTTCCACGGCGAGCCCTTGGCCTACGCCCTCGACCTCCTGGCGATCGGCGCCACCGGTCTCGCGAGCATCTCCGAGCGCCGGACCTTCTGGCTCCTCGGACCGGGCACGAGCCGGGACCTCCCCCCGTTCCTCTCCACGCAACCCGGGCTCGGCTCCGGGTACATGCTCGCGCAGTACACCCAGGCCGCACTCGTGTCCGAGGCGAAGGGCCTGTCGCATCCCGCGGGCCTCGACTCGATCCCGACGTCGGGGTCGCAGGAGGATCACGTCTCGATGGGGTGGACGTCCGGCCTGAAGCTGCGTGAGGTGATCGGCCACCTCCGGAGCGTGATCGCGATCGAGGTGCTCTGCGCCGCGCAGGCCCTCGACCTGCGGCGCCCGATCGCACCCGCGGCCGGCACCGCCGCCGCGCTCGCGGCCGTCCGCGAGCGCGTTCCATTCCTCGACCAGGACCGTGACCTCTCGGTCGACATCGAGGCGGTGACGGGTCTGGTCGCGGGAGGCGAACTGGTCCAGCGGGTCGAGGACGCGGTGGGTCCTCTCGCGTGAGCGAACGGCTAGGCTGGCCATCGTGAGGACGATCCGGGCGCCGCGCGGACCCGAGCGGAGCTGCAAGGGCTGGCCGCAGGAAGCCGCCCTGCGGATGCTCATGAACAACCTCGACCCCGACGTCGCCGAACGCCCGCAGGACCTGATCGTCTACGGCGGCACGGGGCGCGCGGCGCGCTCCTGGGAGGCCTTCGACGCGATCGTTCGCACCCTCCGCGACCTCGACGACGACGAGACCCTCCTCGTCCAATCCGGCAAGCCCGTCGGCGTGTTCCGGACGCACGAACACGCCCCGCGGGTCCTGATCTCCAACTCGATGCTCGTCCCGCGATGGGCGACGCACGAGACCTTCCGCGACCTCGAGGACCAGGGCCTCACGATGTACGGCCAGATGACCGCCGGGTCCTGGATCTACATCGGCACCCAGGGGATCCTGCAGGGCACCTACGAGACGCTCGCGGAGCTCGCTTCCCAGCGGTTCGACCGGACGCTCCGGGGCCGGATCGTCCTCACCGCGGGGCTCGGCGGGATGGGCGGCGCCCAGCCCCTCGCCGTCACGATGAACGAGGGTGTGGCCCTCTGCGTCGAGGTCGACCCCGCGCGGATCGAGCGTCGCATCCGGACCCGCTACCTCGACCGGGCGACCGAGGACCTCGATGAGGCGATCGCATGGGCGATCGAGGCACGAGACGCCGGGCGGGCGCTCTCGATCGGGCTCCGCGGCAATGCCGCCGAAGTCGTGCCGGAGCTCCTGCGCCGGGACTTCCCGGCCGACGCGGTCACGGACCAGACCTCGGCGCACGATCCGCTCGACGGCTACGTCCCCCACGGCCTCCCGCTCGACCGGGCCGACGAGCTCCGCCGTTCCGACCCCGACACCTACCGCAAGCGCGCCCACGAGGCGATGGCGGTCCACTGCGAGGCGATGGTCGGGTTCCTCGACCGGGGTTCGGTGGTCTTCGACTACGGCAACAACCTCCGCGCCGGCGCGCGGGAGGGGGGCTTCGAGCGTGCCTTCGCCTACCCAGGCTTCGTCCCGGCGTTCGTCCGGCCGATGTTCTGCGAGGGGAAGGGCCCGTTCCGGTGGGCGGCGCTGTCCGGGGACCCCGAGGACATCGCGACGACCGACCGGGCGATCGCGGAGCTCTTCCCCCAGGACGAGCGCCTCCACCGATGGCTCGGGATGGCCCGCGAGCGCGTGGCCTTCCAGGGGCTCCCCGCGCGGATCTGCTGGCTCGGCTACGGCGAGCGGCACCTGGCCGGCCTGCGCTTCAACGAGCTCGTCGCCTCCGGTGCGGTCTCGGCACCCATCGTCATCGGACGCGACCATCTCGACAGTGGCTCGGTCGCCTCGCCCTACCGCGAGACGGAGGGCATGCGCGACGGGTCCGACGCGATCGCGGACTGGCCGATCCTCAACGCGCTCGTGAACACGGCCGCGGGTGCCCACTGGGTGAGCGTGCACCACGGAGGCGGGGTGGGGATCGGCTACGCGATCCACGCCGGGATGGTGGTGGTCGCCGACGGCAGCGACGACGCGGCCCGACGGCTCGAGCGCGTGCTGACGACCGACCCGGGGACCGGCGTGATGCGGCATGCCGACGCCGGCTACGACGAGGCGCTCCGCGTCGCGCGAGACCGCGGCGTCCGCCTCCCGATGCTCGAGGGCGAGTGACGGACGACCCGAACTGGCCCCGCTCCTCCGCCTGGTTGAGCGGCGACCGTGACCGGGCCCGCACGGCGGCGATCGCGGTCCTCGGCGTTCCGATCCGGCGCGGCTCGATCTCCGGCGGCCGGTTCGACCTCGCTCCGGGCGCCGTGCGGAGCGCGCTCGGCCGCTTCAGCACCTGGGACGGCGAACGGGATCTCGGGGCGGTGCGCGCGGTCGACCTCGGGGACCTCGACGTCGCGTCGCAGACGGTCGAGGAGGCCCGCCACACGATCGAGCGATCGATCGGCGAGGCCCCAGGAAGGGCTCCGCTCGTCCTGCTCGGCGGAGACAACTCGATCACGTGGGCCGCGGCGTCCGCGCTCAGCGCAGAGGGCGGACCCGTCGGCCTCATCACGCTCGACGCCCACCACGACCTCCGGGGAACGGACCACGGCATATCGAACGGCGCCCCGGTCCGTGCGCTGCTCGAAGACGGAACCATCGCCGGAGGGAACGTCTGGCAGATCGGCATCCAGCCGTTCGCCAACTCGCCCGCCTACGCGGCGGTCGCCACCGACCACGGTATCCACGTGACCCGGCCAGAGGAGGTCCGCGCCCGCGGGATCGGATCCGTCATGGATGATGCGCTCGCGGACCTGGACGCGAGATGCGACGTCATCTACGTAGACCTCGACGTCGACGTGCTCGACCGGGCGTTCGCCCCCGCCTGCCCCGGCGCACGTCCGGGGGGGCTGCTCCCCTGGGAAGTCCACGAGGCGGCCCGTCTCGCCGGAGCCCATCCGAAGGTGCGGGCGATGGACCTCGTGGAGATCGACCCCGAGCGGGACGTGGCGGACGTCACCGTGCTCAACGCGGCGCGCTGCCTGCTCGGCTTCGCCGCCGGGGTCGCCACGAGGAAGTCAGCGGACTAACCGGAACGATCCGGGGAATAGTCGGCCGTACAGACGGCCCACCACAGGAGGTTCCGCCCATGCCTCGACGGCTCAGGACGCTTGGTGTCATCGCGATCGTCGCCCTCGGACTGACCGCGACGCCCGCGGCCGGCGATCACACCGATCCCCGGGATCCACTCTCCCCCACCAGCCCCGGGCTCCCGGGCAACGGCATCGTCCAGGGGGCGGGACGGTGGGAGCACATCCGCAACTTCCCGCCGAACCCCGGCAGCGACCTGGAGTTCTTCCGCAAGGGCGGAGACATCTACGCCTCGACGGGCACCCTCGGGCAGGGTGAGGCCGGCCACGTCGGTCAGCGGATCATCCGCCTCACGCACAACGGCGCCGTGAACCCCACGTGGGTCGCCGACCACGGCTCGGCCGCATGCCGCACCGCGAACCCCACCGGCACGCTCGGCCTCCAGCACGACGTCCAGATCACCCCGAAGCACAACCCGCAGCTCGTGATCGACGCGACCGACGCGACCGGCCGCTGTCACGATCCCGCGGGCGGCGGGCTCGAGTTCGTCGACATCAGCGGGATCGGCCCGAAGAGCCGGTTCCAGCCGCGGGAGATCCACCTGACCCGCCACGCCGGGCTGTCGCACACCGTCACCGTGGACACGGTCAGGCCGTGGATCGTCTACAACAGCACGTCGGACTCGAGCGGGGCGAACCGCCCCTGGATCGACGTCCTCGACATCCGGACCTGCCTCGGGCGCACCGGTGACACGATCGCGCAGAAGCGCGCGCGGTGCCGCCCGCTCGTGTACCGGATCCCGTTCGAGCCCGAGTGGTCGCAGCGCGTCCGGCCGAACGGCGAGCTCGAGCCCGGCTCGGAGAGCTCCTGCCACGACATCACCTCGGTCGGCTCCCGCATCTACTGCGCCGGCCTGAACGCCACCCTCATCTTCGACACGTCGAAGATGAGGGTGGCGTTCAGGCCGGCGCAGTAGATGCGGGAGCCGACCGAGGTGATGTCGTGGCAGGAGCTCTCCGAGCCGGGCTCGAGCTCGCCG
>DATLGG010000284.1:0-3808 GCA_035540615.1 Actinomycetota bacterium
CAGCATCGGGCCCGACTGCCCGAGCGCGATCGCGTCGTCGGCGGAGAGGAGGCCGACGCCCTCCGTCCGCTCGCGCCAGATCGTGTTGTCGGTGAGGAGCGCCTCGTACTCGTCGACCGCCTTCGGCATCCGCTCGACGAACTTCCAGGCCTCGGCGTAGAAGCCGGGCGGGATGTCCTCGGCGAGACCGCCGACCTGGAAGTACCGCGTGTGCATGCGGTACCCCGTGACCATCTCGAAGAGGTCGAGCACGAGGTCGCGCTCGCGGAAGGCGTACCAGAAGAGCGAGATCGCACCGAGCTCGAGCGCGCCGGTGCCGAGCCAGACGAGGTGCGAGTGGATCCTGTTCAGCTCCGCCATGCACATCCGCATCCACGTCGCCTTGCGCGGGATCGGAAGCTGCAGCAGCTTCTCCGTCGCGAGGACGAACACGAGCTCGTTGTTCTGGAACGAGAGGTAGTCGATCCGCGGCGAGTAGGTGATCGCCTTCCACCACGTCTTCTGCTCCATCGTCTTCTCGAAGCCGGTGTGGAGGTAGCCGATCACCGCCGAGACGCCGACGACGTGCTCGCCGTTCAGGTCGACGACGAGCCGGAGCACGCCGTGCGTGGACGGGTGGTTCGGCCCGAAGTTGATCCGCATCAGGTCCTCGAGCGGCACCTCCTCCGGGTTCGGCTGGAGGACGGTGGGGATCGGCGTCGGGATGCGCGTCCCCTCGTAGACGACCTTGCGACGCTCGATCACCGACACGGCTACGCCTCCTCCTCGGAGAAGCGGACGGGCTCGCCGCCGATCGGGTAGTCCTTGCGCAGCGGGTGGCCCTCCCAGTCGTCGTCCATGAGGATGCGGCGCATGTTCGGGTGGCCCTCGATGCGGATCCCCATCATGTCCCAGGCCTCCCGCTCGTGCCAGTCGGCGGTGGGCCAGATACCGACGACGCTCGGGATCGGCTCTCCGTCGTCGAGCCAGACCTGGAGACGCACGCGCCGCGGCGTGTCCGAGAGCTCGAGCAGGTGGTAGCTGACCGAGAACCGCTTCGGCTTCGGGTCCGGGCGCTTCGCGTACCCCTGCGAGCCCGGGTAGTTGATGTCGCGGCCGCCGGCGGTGCCGATGTAGCCGGCGACGCCGTGGTGTCCCCAGCCGAGGTAGTCGGCGGCGGCGATGTCCGCGAGGAAGTTGAAGCCCTCCTCGTCCCGGAGGTGCTGGGCCGCCTCGAGGAGCCGTGCCGGGTCGACGACGAGCGTCGTCTCGCCGAGCGCCTCGCGCGGCTCGACGAGACCGGGCACCGCCTCGAACGCCACCGCTACTCCCCGACTCCGCGGATCTGGTACGCGGGCGGCACCCCGGCGTTGACGGCCTCGTGGAGGCGGACGATCCCCTCCATCAGCGCCTCCGGCCGCGGAGGGCAACCCGGGACGTACACGTCCACGGGGACGATCTTGTCGACACCCTGGAGGACGGCGTAGTTGTTGAACATCCCGGCGGAGCTCGCGCAGGCGCCCATCGCGATCACCCACTTGGGCTCGAGCATCTGGTCGTAGATCTGCCTCATCGGCGCCGCCATCTTGTGCGAGAGGCGGCCCGACACGATCATCAGGTCGGCCTGCCGCGGCGAGGAGCTGAAACGCTCCATCCCGAAGCGGGCGATGTCGTAGCGCGACGAGACGATCGACATCATCTCGATCGCGCAGCAGGCGAGACCGAAGGTCGCGGGCCACGTGGAGTTCGTCTGCGCCCACGCCACGGCCTTCTGGAGCGTCGTCAGGCCGATCGCGTCTTCCAGGTTCTCGATCTCCTGCTCGAACTTCCCCGGGCCCTTCGTCGGCCAGAGCAGGCGCTCGCTCTTGAGCCCCGCACGTGCGAGCGGCCGGTTCGAGACCCGCTTCGGGTCGATCGATTTGTCTATCGCCACTCGAGCGCGCCCTTCCGCCAGATGTAGACGTAGGCGACGCCGAGGATCCCGATGAAGACGAGGAACTCGACGAGTCCGAACCAGCCGAGCGACTCGAGCACGATCGCGAGCGGGTAGAGGAAGACGATCTCGATGTCGAAGAGGATGAAGAGCATCGCCGTCAGGTAGAAGCTGATGGTGAAGCGCTGTTGCGTCGGCGCTCCCTGGGAGACGCCGGACTCGAACGGGAGCAGCCGCGCCCGCACGCGACGCTTCGGGCTCGTCGCGAACAGGAACGAGAACGCAATCATGGACGCCGGAATCGCGGCCGCGAAGAGCGCGTAGACCAGGAAGGGAAAGTAGTCCGCGAGCATCGGCTTCGCGCGAACGCTAGCAAGGTGCAGGTGCGTCGCACGAAGGAACCGCGAAACCGCTTGCGGACGCGGAAGAAGGTGTCACGAAGTTGCGCTTTCCGGGGGGTTCCGTGGGCGTTGCTACCATGCCCGCATGGAGATCGTCGAGCGCCCCACGAGCCTCGTTTCGCTCACCGCGACCGCGGCCGACAAGATCAAGCAGCTGATGGCGGAGGACGCCGATGCCGACTCGATGGTCCTCCGCGTCGCGATCCAGGGCGGCGGGTGCTCCGGCTTCCAGTACGGCCTCGGCTTCGATGCAGGCCCCGTCGAGGACGACGTGGTCGACGAGCAGCACGGCGTCACCGTCGTGATCGACCCCTTCAGCGCCCCGTACCTCCGCGGCGCGACGATCGACTTCCTCGACGGCCTTCAGGAGTCCGGGTTCAAGATCGACAACCCGAACGCCGCCGCGTCCTGCGGCTGCGGGCACTCCTTCACGGTCGAGGACGGCGCCGAGCCCGGCGACGCCCATGCGGGCGGCTGCGGCTCCGGCTGCGGCTGCTAGCCCGCTCGCGGATCAGCGCGCGGCGACCGCCGCGTTGATGCGTTCGACGATCGCTTTCGCGTCGTCCTCGCCCGTCGCGAAGAGCTCGAGCGACGTCGTCTGGATCCCTTCCGGGAACTCGAGGTAGTGGACCGTCGTGTAGGCGACGATCTCCGTACCGACGACGACCGCGAAGCTGCGGGGCCGCGCCTCCTCCTTCCCCTCCTGCGCGAGCCTCTTCGTCAGATCGCCGAAGGCCTTCGCGCCTGCGCCGGTCAGCTCGATCGAGACCGACCATGCCCCACCGGCGGCTTCGGTGCGCGCACCGGCCGTGTGCCGCGGCCCGAGCGCGGGCTCGCCCGGCGGCTCGTAGGTGTACGAGCCGGTCGGCTGCAGGAAGTTCGGCGGGCACGCGGCGCGCGGGGCGCCGCAGCGCAGCCATCCGTCGTCGGCGCGGTCGCCGATCGCGTCGTCGGCGTAGACGGCGAAGGCGACTCCCTCCGCGCGGTCGCCGCCGCCATCGCCGTCGCTCCCGCCGCAGCCGGCGGCGAGCACGACCGCGAGCAGGAGCAGTGCGGGCCGGGTCCGGTTCCGTAGCATCGCCGGCATGAGTGATAGCGGAGAGCGCGGCTCCGGGCTCCGGGTCGCAGTCGTCGGATCCGGACCCGCGGGGTTCTACGCCGCAGCGGCGCTTCTCTCAAGCGACCTCGGCGCCGAGGTCGACGTGATCGAGCGGCTCCCGACGCCGTGGGGCCTCGTGCGGTTGGGCGTCGCGCCGGACCACCCCAAGATCAAGGCGGTCTCGCGCGCGTTCGAGCGGACGGCGCAGCAGCCGGGGTTTCGCTTCCTCGGCAACGTCGAGGTCGGGCGCGACGTGACGCACGACGAACTGGCGCGGCTCTACGACGCCGTCCTCTACGCCGTCGGCGCGCAGACCGACAACCGCCTCGGGATCCCGGGCGAGGACCTCCCCGGGTCGTGGGCCGCGACGGAGCTCGTCGCCTGGTACAACGGCCA
>DATLGG010000285.1:0-5245 GCA_035540615.1 Actinomycetota bacterium
CCCCGAGAGCACGAGGTAGGCGCCCAGCCAGCCGAGGCCGAGCGTGCTGACGCCGTTGTCGAAGGGGAAGGTGCCCTGGAGCCGTGGCGCGATCGCCTGGGCCCCCTTCTTCATCAGCTGGATCGCCAGCACGAACAGGAAGAGCGCGACGAGGAAGTGCACGATCCTGTTCAGGAGCAGGTCGACCCGCTGCCCCGGTGGTCGCGCGGGGGGCGTGCGGACGTCGTCCCGCGGCTGCTCGGCCGCGGGCGGGTGCTCCTCGACGTGGGGGGGCTGGACGTCCTTGGCCATGGATGGGAACCGGGCCGCCGCTCCGGAACCGCTACCATATCGGCAGGTCAGCAAGGGTGTCCACGTTCACGTCGCCGTCGATCGTCGAGGTTCGCATGCGTCCGTACGACCCGAGCGAGATCGAGCCCCGGTGGGTCGCCACCTGGGAGCGGGAGGATCTGTACCGCGCCCGCGAAGACGACCCGCGCCCGACCTTCTACGCGCTCGACATGTTCCCGTACCCCTCCGGGGACCTCCACATGGGCCACGCCGAGGCGTTCGCGGTCGGCGACGCGATCGCACGGTCGAAGGCGATGCGCGGCTACAACGTGCTCCACCCGATCGGTTGGGACGCCTTCGGCCTGCCGGCGGAGAACGCCGCGATCAAGCGCGGTATCCACCCGAAGGAATGGACCTATCAGAACATCGACATCCAGCGGCAGTCGTTCCGCCGGTACGGGATCTCGTTCGACCTGAGCCGGCAGTTCAACACGTGCGACCCGGAGTACTACCGGTGGACGCAGTGGCTGTTCCTGCGATTCTTCGAGCGCGGGCTCGCCTACCGCAAGCTCGCCCCCGCGAACTGGTGCCCGAACGACCGGACGGTCCTCGCGAACGAGCAGGTCGTCAACGGGCGCTGCGAGCGCTGCGGCGCCGAGGTCGTCCGCAAGGACCTGACGCAGTGGTTCTTCCGCGTCACCGACTACGCGCAGGAGCTGCTCGACGACATGGCGATGCTCCCGGGCTGGCAGGACCGCGTGCTCGCGATGCAGACGAACTGGATCGGCCGCTCCGAGGGCGCCGAGGTGGAGTTCGAGATCGCCGAGACCGGTGACCGCGTCACCGTGTTCACGACGCGGCCCGACACGCTGTGGGGGGTGACCTTCTTCGTCTTCGCGCCCGAGCACCCGCTCGTCGAGGCGCTCGCGCAGGCGGGTGGATCCGCCGAGCCGGCACGCGCGCTCCGGGACCGGCTTCGGTCGACGCCGCTGACCGATCGCGAGCAGGCCGAGTCGCGCGAGGGAGTCGCGCTCGGGGTGCACGCGGTGAACCCCGTGAGCGGCGAGAAGATCCCGTGCTTCGTCGCGCCGTACGTGCTGATGGAGTACGGGACGGGCGCGGTGATGGGCGTCCCGGGGCACGACCAGCGGGACTTCGAGTTCGCGCGCGAGCACGGTTTGCCGATCCGCGTCGTGATCCGCCCCGAGGGCGAGGACCTGCGCCCCGAGGAGATGACCGAGGCGTACGCGCATGACGGCGTCATGGTCGACTCCGGCCCCTTCGACGGGACCCCCGCCACGGAGGCCGTCGCCGCGGTGATCGCGTGGCTCGAGGAGCAGGGGAAGGGGAGGGCGGCGATCTCGTACCGGCTCCGCGACTGGCTGATCTCGCGCCAGCGGTACTGGGGCTGTCCGATCCCGATCGTCCACTGCGAGGACCACGGCGAGGTCGCGGTGCCCGACGAGGACCTTCCGGTCCTGCTCCCCGACGACGTCGACTTCTCGCCGACCGGCGAGTCGCCGCTCGCGCGGCACGAGGGGTTCGTCGATGCGACCTGCCCGACGTGCGGGAAGCCCGCCCGGCGGGAGACCGACACGATGGACACCTTCGTCGACTCCTCCTGGTACTACCTCCGGTACTGCTCACCCGACGAGGACGCGCGCCCGTTCGATCCCGAGCGCGTCGCGAAGTGGATGCCGGTCGACCAGTACACCGGCGGGATCGAGCACGCGATCCTGCACCTGCTCTACTCGCGCTTCTTCACGAAGGTCCTCGCGGACATGGGGATGGTGCCGTTCCGCGAGCCGTTCCCGAACCTGCTGAACCAGGGGATGGTGATCATGCAGGGTGCCAAGATGAGCAAGAGCAAGGGCAACCTCGTCGAGCCGATGCCACTGATCGAGGAGCACGGCGCCGACACGATCCGCGTGACGATGCTCTTCGCCGCGCCGGTCGAGGACGACGTCGACTGGGCGACGGTCCAGCCGGCCGGTGTGAAGTCGTGGCTCGGGCGGGTGTGGCGCGCGGTGCACGAGGCGGCCGAGCGTGGCGGTGAGGACCCGGACGAGCTCCGGCGGTCTACCCACCGGACGATCCGCGACGTGAGCGGCCTCTACGACCGGTTCCGGTTCAACGTCGCGGTCGCGCGCCTGATGGAGCTGACGAACGAGATGCGGCGGACGCTCGACGGCGGAGGCGCTGCGCTCGAGGCGGCGCGCTCGCTCGTGCTGATGCTCGCCCCGATGGCCCCCTTCATCACCGAAGAGCTGTGGCGGGGTCCCCTCGGCGGGGAGGGGAGCGTCCACCGCGCCGCCTGGCCCGGGTACGAGGACTCGCTGGCGAAGCGGGAGACGGCGACCCTCGTGGTGCAGGTGAACGGGAAGGTCCGGGACACGATCGAGGTCGCCCCCGACATCTCGGAGGACGAGGCCGTCCGCCTCGCGCGCGCCTCGGAGAAGGTCGCTCGCTCGCTCGGCGACGCCGAGATCGCACGTGTGATCGCCCGTCCCCCGAAGCTGGTGAACCTCGTCACGGGCTCCTAGCTCCCGGAAGAGCGGCGGCGGGTACCATCGCAGCGGGATGAGGAGGTCACTGTTCCGTCGGCGATGGTGGCGTCGCGCGGCCCGCCTCGTCCCGCTGGACTTCCCGGTGTTCGTCGTGATCGCTGCCGCCCTGGTGATGCTCGGCCTCACGTTCCGCTTCGGGCTCCAGGGGGGCACGGCGACGGCGCCGCCTGCGGAGCCCCCGCCCACGACCCTGCCGCCCTTCGCGGGCTCCGTCGGTCCCGGGCAGCTCGCGGTCGGGCCCGAGGAGATCGAGCGGACGCTACGGCGTCTCGTCCGGATCGGCCGGCCGGTCCGCTGCGGCGCGGGCAACCAACCGCTCGTCGCGCTCACGTTCGACGACGGTCCCGGCCCCCGCACCGCGGACCTGCTCCGGATCCTGGCCGTGAACAGCGCCCCGGCGACCTTCTTCTTCGTCGGCGACCGCCTCGGCTACCCCGGGGCCCCGACGATCGCGGCGATGGGACCGATGCACGCGATCGGCAACCACACGTGGAGCCATGCCAGCCTGCGGCGGCTGCGGCCGCGGGACCGGCGCTCCGAGGTCCTCCGGGCCCAGCGGGCGCTCGAGCGAGCGGCGGAGTCGCCGATCCATCTGTTCCGGCCTCCGTACGGCCACCGCGACCCGGCCCTCGACCGGATGGTCTCCCGGCTCGGCCTCGTCCAGGTGCTGTGGAGCTCCACCTCCGGCGACGATCGTCCGGTGACAGCCCGTGCGCTGATGCGGAAGCTCCGCGGCGAGCTTCAGCCGGGGTCGATCGTGCTCATGCACGAGCACGAGATCACCGTGAGCACCCTCCCGCGGGTGCTCGAGCTCCTGCGGGACCGGGGGCTGCGCCCGGTCACCGTCGCCGAGCTGCTGGCGCTCGACCCGCCGACCCGACGGCAGCTGAAGACGGGCCTCTGCCCGCGGGGGACGCCGGACGCGATCAGCGCGGAAGCCGGCGGCGGGCGACCATGACCCCGTCGCGGAGCGGAACGATCGTCGTGTCGTAGTCGGCGTCGGCGGCGACGAGCGCGTTGTGCTCGCGGATCGCGTCGGTCACCCCTCCGTCGCCTTCCGCCGGCCCCTCATCGGCGACGCGGCCGGACCACAGCACGTTGTCGCAGAGGTACAACCCCCCCGGACGCAGCCGTTCCCGCGCCTTCCGCCAGGCGTCCGGGTACGCAGGCTTGTCGATGTCGCAGAAGATGACGTCGAACTCCCCTTCGAGACGGTCCATCAGCTCGATCGCGTCGCCGACGTGGGAGTGCACGCGGTCGGCGAGGCCCGCCCGCTCGAGGTAGGCGAGGGCTTCCCGCTGGTTCTCGGGATCGCCTTCGGTCATGTGCACCTCCCCGCCGGGTTCGACGGCGCGCGCGAACCAGTAGGCGGAGTACCCGTACCCGGAGCCGAGCTCGAGGATCCGGCGCGCGCCGACGCTGCGCGCGAAGAGCTCGAGCATCCGCCCGACGAGCGGCCCGACGATCGGGAAGTCCCGCTCCTCGGCGACCCGCTCCATCTCCTCGGCGACCGGATGCCCGTCCGTCGCGAAGAGCCCGCGGAGGTAGTCCTCGACCTTCGGAGCGACGATGTCCATGCGGTCAGCCTACGCGGTCTCGGTCGGGCGGAACGTCGGTCTGACCCTCGTCCGGGGGCGCCTGCCTCGACGTGGCGCGGAGGGCGAGCAGGACCCCGACGACGATCAGGAGTGCCCCGAGGCCGAGTCGGACCGTGGGTCGCTCGCCGAGCAGGAGCCACGCGAGGATCCCGCCGACCACCGGCTGGGCGAAGAAGAACGCGCCCGCCACCGCCGCGGGAAGCCCGGCGACCCCGCGGTTCCACAGGTACCAGGCACCCGCCGACGCGGCGAGGCCCAGGTAGGCGATCGCGCCGAGCGTCGGCAGGTGCGTGAGGCTCGCGCTGCCCCAGCGATCCACCTCGAGGAGCGAAGCGAGGGCAAGCGGCGGGATCGCGCCGATCGTCGCCCATGTGACCGTGACGAGCGGGCCGTCGCGACGAGCCGCTCGAGCGGAGGCGACCGTGTAGGTCGCCCACAGCATCGCCGACGCGAGGAGGAGGAGCGGCCCCCAACGGGACCCTGCGCGCCCCGCGCCGGGACCGACCGCGACCACCACCCCGGCCATCCCCGCGAGGATCCCGCCCACCGTCGGCCACGTCGGCCGCTCGCGCAGACCGGCCCACGCGAACGGCACGAGGAACAGCGGGGTCGTCGTCGTCAGCAGCGCTGCCTGGGTCGCGGTCGCGAGGTCGGTCCCGACGAACTGCACGATCAGGGTCGCGGCGAGCGCGACGGAAGCGAGCACGAGGCGGCCGTCGCGCGGTGGGCGCCGGAGCGATCCCGCGAGGGCGAGCGCGATGACGAGCGCGGCGCCCGCGACGAGCATGCGCAGCACCGCGAGGGTGAGCG
>DATLGG010000286.1:0-4047 GCA_035540615.1 Actinomycetota bacterium
TCGTAGCCGAGGATCGCGAAGACGGCGATGTCGGATTCGGGAGCGATCCCCTTCCCGACCGTCTGAACCAGGCCCTGCCGGCCACGCGCGGCGAGACCATCCAGGACGGGCGTCCGCGCCGCCTCGAGCGGCGTGCGGCCGTCGAAGGCCTCGACCGGGTCGTCGCCGAGTCCGTCGAGGCAGACGTAGAGCAGTCGGTTCACGACGCCACCCCCTTGACGATGAGGGCGAACTCCTCGGGGTCGAGGCTGGCGCCCCCGACGAGCGCCCCGTCGATCTCGGGGTGCGCGGCGAAGTCGCGGATGTTCCCCGCCTTCACGCTTCCGCCGTACTGCACGCGGACCGCCTCCGCGACCTCGCGGCCGTGCGCCTCCTCGATCGCCTCGCGGATCCAGGCGACGGCCTCCCCGGCGTCGGCCGGGGTCGCGGCCCGACCGGTCCCGATCGCCCAGATCGGCTCGTAGGCGACGACGATCCGGCGTGCCTCCTCGGATGGGAGCTTCCCGATCCCGGCCCGGATCTGCCCGACGACCTTCTCGCGGGTCGTCCCGGCGTCGCGCTCCTCCGCCGTCTCCCCGACGCACAGGATCGGCGTCAGCCCCTTCGCGAGCACCGCGCGGACCTTACGGGCGACCTGCTCGTCCGTCTCGCCGAACAGCTCCCGGCGCTCTGAGTGGCCGACGATGACGTGCGAGCAGCCGAGGGCCTCGAGCATCCCGGGCGCGATCTCCCCCGTGAAGGCGCCCTTCTCCTCGGGGCTCACGTTCTGGGCGCCCAGGCCGAAGGTCAGCCGGTCGCTCTCGATGATGGTCTGCACGCTGCGCAGCGCCGTGAAGGGTGGGCAGACGACGACCTCGACCCGCTTCGTGTCGTCCGCGTCCAGCAGGTACGAGAGCTTCTGGACGGTCTGGATCGCCTCGAGGTGCGTCTTGTGCATCTTCCAGTTCGCGGCCACGATCGGCTTTCGCATCTATCCCTCCATCAACACGGCGATCCCGGGCAGGTCCCGTCCCTCGAGGAACTCCAGGGAGGCTCCCCCGCCCGTGGACAGGTGGTCGACGGACCCCTCGAACCCGAGCCCCCTGATCGCCGCGACGCTGTCGCCGCCGCCGACGACCGTGAAGGCGTCGATCCCCGCGACGGCCTGCGCCACGCCGCGCGTCCCCAGCGAGAACGGCTCGAGCTCGAAGACGCCCATCGGTCCGTTCCACAGGACGGTCTTCGCATCCGAGAGGACCCGGGCGAACTCCTCGACGGTTCTCGGACCGACGTCGAGACCCATGAGGCCCCGGGGAACCGCATCCGCGCGGACGGTCTCCTTCCTCGCCGACGCGGATACCTCGGTCGCGGCGACGACGTCCTCCGGGAGCAGGATCAGGACCCCGCGCCGCTCGGCCTCGGCCAGCGTCGCGCGCACCTCCTCCACCCGGTCGCGCTCCACGAGCGAGCTCCCGATCTCGCCTCCCTGCGCCGCGATGAACGTGAAGGCCATCGCGCCGCCGATCAGCAGGGCGTCGACGCGGTCCAGGAGCGAGCCGACGACGCCGAGCTTGTCGGAGACCTTCGCGCCGCCGAGGATCGCGACGAACGGCTCCTCGGGGTCGGTCAGGAGCCGGGAGAGGACCTCGACCTCCCGCTGCATCAGCAGGCCCGCCGCCGACGGGAGGCGCTCGGCCACGCCCACGACGGAGGCGTGCGAGCGGTGGGCCGCCCCGAAGGCGTCGTCCACGTACGCGTCCGCGAGCCGAGCGAGCGCCTCGGCGAACCCTGGATCGTTCGCCTCCTCACCCGGGTCGAACCGCAGGTTCTCGATGAGCGCGACGTCCCCGGGCCCGAGCGCTCGGCAGGCCGCCTCGACCGTTCCTCCCCGCACCTCGTCGAGCTTCGTCACCGGGAACCCGCCGAGGTCCTGGAGCCGCGCCGCGACCGGGTCGAGCCTTAGGTCCCCGCGCGGCTGGCCCTTCGGGCGGCCGAGGTGGCTGGCGAGGACGAGCGCGGCGCCGGCGTCACGCAGTCGCTCGATCGTCGGCAAAGCCGCCGCGATCCGGAGGTCGTCGGTGACCTTCCCGGCCTCGAGCGGCACGTTGAAGTCGACGCGCACCAGCACGCGCCGGCCCCGGAGGTCGCCGAGGTCGTCGATCAGGCGGAGGCGGCCCACCTACAGGGTCGAGCCGACGAGCCGCGCGAGGTCGACCAGGCGGTTCGAGTACCCCCACTCGTTGTCGTACCAGCCGACGACCTTGACGAGGTTGCCCATCGCCATCGTCGACTGCGCGTCGAAGATGCACGAGTGCGGGTCGCCGACGATGTCGCTCGAGACGATCGGGTCCTCGGTGTAGCGGAGGTACGGCGCGAGCGGCCCGTCGCTCGCCGCCGTGCGGAACGCTTCGTTCACCTCGTCGACCGTCACGTCCCGCTCGAGGATCGCAACGAGGTCGGTGACGGAACCGTCCGGCACGGGGACACGCATCGCCATGCCGTCCATCCGGCCCTTCAGCTCGGGGATCGCGAGCGACGTCGCCTTCGCCGCGCCGGTCGAGGTCGGGATGATGTTGACGGCGGCGGCCCGCGCCCGGCGCAGGTCCTTGTGCGGGAGGTCGAGGATCGACTGGTCGTTCGTGTAGGCGTGGATCGTCGTCATCAGCGCCCGGTCGATCCCGAAGCTGTCGCGCAGGACCTTGGACATGGGCACGACGGAGTTCGTGGTGCACGACGCGTTCGAGATCACGTGGTGCTCGTTCGGGTCGTACTCGCCGTCGTTCACGCCCATCACGAGGGTGATGTCCTCGCCCTTCGCCGGGGCGCTGATGATGACCTTCTTCGCGCCGGCGGACAGGTGAAGCTCAGCCTTCTCGCGGTTCGTGAACAGCCCGGTCGACTCGATCACGAGGTCGACGCCGAGCTCCTTCCACGGGAGGTTCCCGGGATCCCGCTCGGCGAGGACGCGGAACTCCTCGCCGTCGACCGAGATCCCCTCGTCGGTCGCCTTGATCTCCGAGTCGAGGTTCCCCAGGACGGAGTCGTACTTGAGCAGGTGCGCGAGCGTCGGTGCGTCGGTGATGTCGTTCACCGCGACGAGGTCGAAGTCGGCGCCGCGCTCCTTGGCGGCGCGGAAGAAGTTGCGGCCGATGCGGCCGAAGCCATTGATCCCTACCTTGATCGCCATCCGGAAGCCTCCTCGGTGCGTCCCACGGTCCGGTCGGTTCGGTTCATCCTATCCGGCCGAGGTCCGGGCCTCCCACCGCTCAGGGGCGGTCGAGGTCCCGGTGCTTCGCCCGGGCATCGAGCCCCTGCTCGCCGAACCACCGCTCGAGCGCCTCGGCGACGACGACCGAGCGATGGCGCCCGCCGGTGCAGCCGACCGCCAGCGTGAGGTAGGACTTCCCCTCGGCCACGTAGCCCGGGACGACGAACTCGAGGAGTCCTCGCAGCCGTTCCATGAATTCCGCGTACGCGGGTTGGTCGGTCACGTAGCCGCGCACCGCGTCGGCCGTCCCGGGGAGCGGCCGGAGCTCGTCGATCCAGTGGGGGTTCGGGAGGAACCGCACGTCGAGGACGAGGTCGGCGTCGCGCGGGATCCCGTACTTGTAGCCGAAGGAGACGACCTGGACCTGGAGGCCGGCGCCCGGCCGGTCCCGCGCGAAGCCGTCGCGGATCCGCTCCCGGAGCTGGTGCGGGGTGAGCTGGGAGGTGTCGATGATCAGGTCTGCCTCGCCGCGGAGCGTCTCCATCATCAGCCGCTCCTTGCGGATCCCCTCGACCACGCGGTCCCCCGGCGCGAGGGGGTGCCGACGCCGGGTCGCCTCGAAGCGGTTCACGAGCGCGTCGTCGTTCGCCTCGAGGAACAGGATCCGGTAGGGCAGGCGTCGCTCGTGCAGGTCCTGGAGCGCGGCGGCGAGGTCCGTGAAGAAGACGCCGCCCCGCGCGTCCGCGACGATCGCGACGCGGCTCGGCTCACCGGCCGTGAGCACCAGCTCCGCCATCTTGCCGATCAGCGCCGGAGGGAGGTTGTCGACGACGAAGTAACCGAGGTCCTCGAGGTGCTTC
>DATLGG010000287.1:0-9521 GCA_035540615.1 Actinomycetota bacterium
GGAGGGCGGGGAGCAGGTTCGCGACCCGCACCTCGCGGAGGTCGAGGAGCCGCAGCGCGATCCCGACGATGAGGATCCCGCCGGCCCCCGTGAGTGCGGCGACCACGGCCTCGGTGAAGATGCCCGCGACGGCGCCCGCCGAGAGCGAGAGCGCTCCCTGGTAGAGGACGATCGGGATGATCGAGAATCCCACGCCCCATCCCAGCGCCGAGGCGAACGCGAGGGCGGCGAACCCGTCGAGGAGCGACTTCACGCCCAGGATCTGCAGGTTGCCGCTGAGCCCGTCCTGGATCGACCCGATGATCGCGAGCGGCCCGACACAGAACAGCAGCGTCGCCACGACGAACCCCTCGGTGAACCTGGCCTGTCCCCGGCCGACGCGGGCCTTGAGGGCGTCCCCGAACCGGTTCAGCCCTCGCTCCACGCCGAGCGCCTCCCCGAGCACGCCGCCGAGGAGGATGCTTCCCAGCACCACGATCGGCGCCACCCGCGTCACCTGAGCGAGCTCGGGCCCGAAGGCCTCGATCCCGTTGGCCACGCCCATCAGGAGGGTGACGAGGCCCAGCGCGTGGAAGACGGTTTCGCGGATCCGCTCCGGCAGCCGGTCACCGATCAGGACGCCCAGGACCGTCCCGACCAGGACGGCCGCGGCGTTGATGAGGGTTCCGGTCATCCGGCAGGCTCGAGCGCGCGGACCCAGAGGTTGTCAGCGAGGTGACCGCCGAGACCGACCTTCTCGCCTTCGACCTCGAGGGTCATCGTCCCGTCGGGAGCCGTCGAGACGACGCGGAGGTCCCGCCCCGGCATCAGCCCGCTCCGCTCGAAGAACCGCATGACGTCGAGGTCGAGCTCGAGGTCCTCGGTCAGGCGCTCGAGCCGGACGCGCGCGGGAGGCTCGATCGCGTGGAGGGGTCGGAGGTCGCCCTGGTCGGGCGCGTGGCGCGAACCCGGGATCGGGTTCCCGTGGACGCACGTGCCCGGATCGTCGAGCAGCTCGACCATGCGCTCCTCGACACGCTCGGAGACGACGTGGCCCCAGTCGCTCGCTTCCTCGTGGGCGAGGTGCCAGGGGAGGCCGACGATCTCCACGAGGAACCGCTCCGCCAGCCGGTGCCGCCGCACCAGGGTCCGCGCCGCCTCCTCGCCCTCGGGCGTGAACTCGACCCGGCGGCCGGGGCCGGTCCGGACGAGGCCACGAGCCGTGAGCCGCTTGATGCCCTCGGACACCGAGGCCGGGGTGATGCCGAGCCACTCGGCGAGCCTCGCCCGCAGCGTCGGGATCCCTTCCTCGGCCATCTCGTAGATCGCCTCGAGGTACTCGCGGTGGGTCAGATGCGCGCCGGCGGCCACGGGCGAGAGTCTACAATCGGCCCGGATGCCGGCCACCCCGAAGCGGATCTTCCTGCTCGACGGACACAGCCTCGCCTACCGCGCGTTCTTCGCCCTCCCGACCTCCCTCGCGACGACGACCGGTCAGGTGACGAACGCCGCCTACGGGTTCACCTCGATGCTCATCAAGCTGCTCGCCGAGGAGAAGCCCGACCACCTCGCGGTCGCCTTCGACAAGGGACGTCCGACGATCCGGCTCGCCGTGTACGCGGAGTACAAGGCGGGCCGTGCGGAGACCCCCGACGAGTTCAAGCAGCAGCTCCCGCTGATCCGTGAGGTCCTCGACACGTTGAAGGTGCCGATCGTCGAGGTCGAGGGGCACGAGGCCGACGACGCGATCGCCTCGCTCGCGCTGCGGGCGGTCGAGGAGGGGATGGAGGCGGTGATCGTCACCGCCGACCGCGACTTCTTCCAGCTGGTCCGCCCCGGGATCCGGGTGATGTTCAACCGCAAGGGCATCTCCGACATCGTCTGGTACGACGAGGAGGCGGTGGAGCGGCGGTTCGGGCTGCCCCCGGCTCGCTACCTCGACTACGTCGCGCTGAAGGGGGACCCGTCGGACAACATCCCGGGGGTGCCGGGCGTCGGGGAGAAGACGGCGTCGCGGCTGATCCAGCAGTACGGGTCCGTGGAGGGCGTCCTCGAGCACGTCGACGATCTCACGCCGAAGCTGGCGGCGGGGATCCGCGACGCGGGGGAGGACCTCGCGAGGAACAAGGAGGTCGCACGGCTGCGCCCGGACATCACGACCCCCCTCACCCCTGGCGAGTGCCTGATGGGCGCCTGGGATCCGGCCGAGGTTCGGCGGCTCTTCAACTCGCTCGAGTTCCGCTCGCTTCTCCAGCGCCTGGAGGAGATCGGGACGACGCGGCCGGTGACGGAGGTGCGCCCCCTGGAGGTGGCCGAAGGGACGATCGAGGACCTCGTGCGCATCGTCGGCGGACGGGAGCCCGTCGCGTTCGCCCTCGACGCAGCGGAGGGGAAGCTTCACGGGGTCGCGGTCTCGGCGGGCGACGGCCGTGGCGTGCACCTCCGGGTCGACGGCGACGCGCCCGAGGAGCTCCGCGACTGGCTCGCGGACGCGTCGCGGCCGAAGGTCGTCCACGACGCGAAGGAGCTGGCTTCGTCCGCGGCGCGCATCGGCCTCGAGGTCGCGGGCGTCGCGTTCGACACGCTCCTCGCCGCCTACCTGCTCGATCCCGCGGAAGCCGAGTACCCGTTGCCCGCGCTCTGCGAGCGCTACCTCGGGCAGGACCTGCTCGGGGCGGCCGCCGAGCCGGAGACCGAGGGACAGCTCCCGCTCGAGCCGGACCCGTGGCGGCGAACGGCCGGCGAGGCGGCTGCCATCGCGCTCCTCGCCCCCGTCATGCGTGAGGGGACCGACCGCGAGGGCCTCGCGGACCTGCTCGCGCGCGTCGAGCTGCCGCTCGCGGTCGTCCTCGCGCGGATGCAGGCGACCGGCATCACGCTCGACGTGCCGTACCTGCGCGGGATGTCGGAGGAGGTGGGCGACCGGATGCGCTCCCTCGAGGCCGAGATCTACGAGCACGCCGGGGAGGAGTTCAACCTCAACTCGCCGCCGCAGCTCCGCGTGATCCTCTACGAGCGCCTCGGGCTGACGCCGGGGAAGCGCACCAAGACCGGGTTCTCGACCGACGCCGACACGCTCGAGAAGCTCCGGCACCAGCACCCGATCGTCGACCGCCTGCTCGCGTACCGGGAGCTCTCGAAGCTGAAGTCGACCTACCTCGACGCGCTCCCGCCGCTCGTGCGCCCCGATACGGGCCGCATCCACACGACGTTCAACCAGGTCGCGGCGGCGACGGGCCGGCTTTCCTCGGTGAACCCGAACCTGCAGAACATCCCCGTCCGCGGCGACCTCGGCCGGCAGATCCGCCGGGCCTTCGTTGCGGGACGCGAGGGGTGGGTCCTGCTGGTCGCCGACTACTCGCAGATCGAGCTGCGGGTCCTCGCGCATCTCTCGGGGGACGAGGCGCTGGCGGAAGCCTTCGCCTCCGATGCGGACATCCACGCCGCGACGGCGGCGAAGGTCTACCGCCTGCCGCCCGACCAGGTCGACCCGGAGATGCGGCGCTTCGCGAAGGTCGTGAACTACGGCCTCGCCTACGGCATGAACGCCTACGGCCTCGCTTCCCGACTCGGGATCCCACCGGACGAGGCGCAGGCGTTCATCGACGCGTACTTCGAGGGCTTCCCGCGCGTCCGGGAGTTCCTCGAGCGGCAGGTGGGGCTCGCGGCGGCGGAGGGGTCGACGTCGACGATCCTCGGTCGCCGGCGCTACCTCCCCGAGCTCGGCTCGCCGAACCCGCGGATCCGCGACCTCGGCCGCCGGATGGCGCTGAACGCCCCGATCCAGGGCTCGGCCGCCGACATCATCAAGCTCGCGATGATCCGGGTCGATCGGGCCCTCGAAGGGCTGCCGGCCGCGATGCTGCTGACCGTCCACGACGAGCTGGTGCTCGAGGTCGATGCGGGCGCGCTCGAGCGCGTGGCCGAGGTGGTGCGTTCGGAGATGGCCGCCGCCTTCGACCTGACGGTCCCGCTGCGCGCGGACGTCGGATGGGGGCCCACCTGGGCCGATGCCGCGCCGGCCGGCCACTGAGCCGATTGACGCCTCTGCTCCGGCTCCCCTAAGATTGGCGGGCTCGCGGCCCTCCGCGCGACCCCCCTCTCATCCGGGTGGCTGTCGCTGGATGGCCCGCTCGAGCGGAAGGAGCTGATCGGGATCGACGACAACAGCGGAGCGCGCACGGCCGTCGGGGAGGATTACACCCCCGAGGAGCTGATCGAGGCGATCGAAGCCTCGATGAAGGAGATCAACGACGGCGACCTCGTCGCCGGCAAGGTCGTGCGCATCGACCGCGACGAGGTGCTCCTCGACATCGGCTACAAGTCCGAGGGCGTCATCCCCGCGAAGGAGCTGTCGATCCGCCACGACGTCGATCCGGGCGAAGAGGTCGCGATCGGCGACGAGCTCGAGGCGCTCGTCCTCACGAAGGAGGACAAGGAAGGCCGCCTGATCCTGTCGAAGAAGCGGGCGCAGTACGAGCGCGCGTGGGGCCGCATCGAGCAGACGATGCAGGAGGGCAAGACGATCCGCGGCCCGGTGATCGAGGTCGTGAAGGGCGGGCTGATCCTCGACATCGGTCTCCGGGGCTTCCTCCCGGCGTCGCTCGTCGACCTTCGTCGCGTGCGGGACCTGCACCCCTTCGTCGGGCAGGAGCTCGAGTGCAAGATCATCGAGCTCGACCGCAACCGCAACAACGTGGTCCTCTCGCGCCGCGCCTTCCTCGAGGAGTCGCAGAGCGAGGGTCGCAAGAAGGTCCTCGAGTCGCTCCAGAAGGGCGACCGTCGGAAGGGCACCGTCTCGTCGATCGTCAACTTCGGGGCGTTCGTGGACCTCGGGGGCGTCGACGGGCTCGTGCACGTCTCCGAGCTGTCGTGGCGGCACGTCGAGCATCCCGGCGAGGTCGCGACGGTCGGCCAGGAAGTGGAGGTCGAGGTGCTCGACGTCGACCTCGAGCGCGAGCGGGTCTCGCTGTCGCTGCGGGCGACCCAGGAGGATCCGTGGAAGGAGTTCGAGCGCCGCTACCGCGCGGGTGAGGTGATCGAGGGCGAGGTGACGAAGCTCGTCCCGTTCGGCGCCTTCGTGCGCGTGGCGGACGGCATCGAGGGGCTGGTCCACATCAGCGAGCTCTCCGAGGCGCACGTGGAGTCCGCCGAGGAGATCGTGAACGTCGGCGACCGGGTCAAGGTGCGGGTCGTGGAGGTGGACGTCTCCCGTCGCCGCGTCTCCCTCTCGATGCGCCGGGTCGACGAGCCGGGGATGCCGACCGGGCCCGAGATCGAAGAGGAGGAGCCGATGCCGGCCGCGCCCGCTCCGGCCCCCGCGGCGGAGGCTGCGCCGCAAGCCCCTCCCGAGGCGGCACGCGAGCCCGAGGAGGAGATCGTCCCCGAGGCCGCGCCCGCCGCTCCGGCCGCCGAGGAAGGCGAGGACATCTCGCTCGAGGCGATCGTGCAGGACCTGAAGCGCCGCGAGGGCCGCACCGAGTAGCCCCTCCCGCGGGAGGATCGATCCGATGTACCTGTGGTGGAGGTTCGTCCACATCGCCGCCGCGCTCGCGTTCGTCATGGCGCACGGCACCGCGGTCGGCGTCGCCTTCCGGATCCGCGGCGAGCGCAACCGGGAGCGGATCGCGGCGCTCCTCGAGCTGTCCTCGCGGTCGCTCGTGTGGATGTACCTCTCGCTCGGAGCGCTCGTCGTCGCCGGAGTCGTCCTCGGGTTCATGACCCGCGCCTGGGGACGGGGATGGATCTGGACCGCGATCGCGCTCCTCGTGCTGCTGATGGTGCTGATGTACGCGCTCGCGGCGACGTTCTACCGGCGCGTCCGAGACGCCGTCACCTCGCGCCGAGGGAGCGGGTACCGGATCAGCGACGAGGAGCTCGAGGATATCCTGTCCTCGGGACGGCCCCACCTGCTGGCGCTCGTCGGCTTCGGCGGGCTGCTGGGGATCCTCTGGTTGATGGTCTTCCGCCCGTTCTAGGCGGGATCGAGGGACGCCTGCGCCGGTCCCCGGATGACCGTGCCGTCCGCCGCGTAGCGCGAGCCGTGACAGGGGCAGTCCCAGGTCCGGTCGCCGGCGTTCCACGCGACCGTGCATCCGAGGTGCTTGCAGCGAGCGGACAGGACGTGCTGGGTCCCGTCGGTCTCGATCGCGACGGCGAGCTTCCGACCGCCCTCGTCCACGATCGCGCCCTCTCCCGGGCGGAGGTCGGCGAGCGCGAGGAGGTACGTCTTGGCCAGCAGGAGGTCCGTGGGCGCGCGGTGCGCGACGCGGTCGGGGACCGACCCGAGCGAGCGCAGCCGGGAGGCTTCGAGACCCCGCGTGCCGACGACGAGCAGGTCGGCGGCCTCCTCGACGGCCGCCGCGACGATGCCCTCGGCCGGGGGCCCCTCGCGCAGGACCATGCGGATGCCGGGATCGCCCAGCTGGCGGGCCGTGTCCTCCAGGATGCTGCGTCCGGTGGCGGGGTGACCGATGTAGAGCAGCGCCAGATCGGCGCCGAGCGCCCGGGTGAGCGCGTGGGCCTTGCGTGCGGCCCGGTCCGCGGTCGAGGTGCCGTCGGTCGCGCACAGGATCGCCCCGTATGGTTCCACCGGTGCCGTCGCGGGGCGGTCGTGGGTGCGGACGATGAGGACGTCGCAGGCGGCTCGGTGCGAGACCGCGTCGGGAACGCTTCCGAGGACGCGGCGGTGCATCCCCCTGTTCCCGACCACGATCAGGTCGGCGTTCCGCCGGCCCGCCCTCTCGAGGATCGCCGAGGCGGGATCTTCGCCCGCGGCGGCGTCTGCCCTGACCGCGTCGATCTCCGCGCCGAGGTCGGAGGCGAGGGAGCGCGCCCGCGCCTCCGCGCGCTCCGCGGTCGCCCCTCCGCCGGTGCCGACGACGATCCGCTCGTAGGCCATCGCGCGGAGCCTATCGCGACGACCCGCCGCGGCTATCCTTCGCTGATGCTCCTCGTCGGTCTCACGGGCGGGCTCGCCTCGGGGAAGTCCACCGTGGCGGCGATGCTCCGCCAACGGGGGGCGGTCGTGATCGATGCCGATGAGCTCGCACGGCGTGCGGTCGAGCCGGGCACGCCGGGGCTCGCCGCCGTGGTCGCGGCGTTCGGCCCCGCGGTCGTGGACGCCGAGGGGCGGCTCGATCGCGAGGCGCTGGCGGCGGTCGCCTTCGCCGACGACGAGGCCCGTCAGCGGCTCGAGGCGATCGTCCATCCGGAGGTGTTCCAGCTCCTTGCCGCGGAGCTCGAGCGGCACCGCGCGAGCGGCGCGGTCGTCGTGTTCGAGGCGCCGCTGTTGATCGAGACCGGTCTCGACGAGGGATGCGACGTCGTCGTGACGGTCTCCGCGGCGGAGGATCGGCGCGTGGAGCGAGCCGTCTCGGCACGCGGGATCGACGCGGAGGATGCCCGCGCGCGGTTGCGCGCGCAGCTGACCGATGCGGAGCGGGAAGCGCGAGCCGACGTCGTCGTCCGGAACGACGCCGACGTGGACGAGCTCGAGCGTCGCGTCGAGGCTCTGTGGCAAGACCTGCGGGAGCGAGCGCGAGGATGAGGATCGAGGCCGACATCCGTGCCGTGTTCTTCGACGCGGGCGAGACGCTCGTCTACCCCCATCCGTCGTTCCCGGAGCTCTTCGCCGAGACGCTCCGAGCCCGAGGCCACGCCGTCGACCCGGCGTTCGTTCGCGAGGTCGTCTCCGTCTACTCCCAGCGGTTCTCCGACGCCGCCCGGGAGGGGAGCGAGCCGACCCTCTGGTCGACGTCGCGCGAGGCCTCGATGCGTTTCTGGCTGGACCTCTACCGGGGGTTCGTCCGCGAGGTGGGGATCGACGACGGGGTCGAAGAGCTTGCGATGGCCCTCTACGCGGCCTTCTCCGACCTCGCGAACTACCGTGCGCATCCCGATGCGATCCCGACGCTCGAGCGGCTGGCGCGCACCGACCTCACGCTCGGCCTCATCTCGAACTTCGAGGCATGGCTCGAGCAGCTCCTCGAGGCCGTCGAGATCACGCGGTTCTTCCCCGTGCGCGTGATCTCGGGGGTCGAGGGGATCGAGAAGCCCGACCCCCGCATCTTCGAGGCCGCGCTCGAGCGCGCGGGCGCGATCGCGGAGCAGTCGGTCTACGTGGGGGACCACCCGTTCTTCGACGTCGAGGCCGCACGCGCCGTCGGGATGCACCCGGTGCTGATCGATCGTCGGGGGCGCTACCCCGACCCCGGGTGCGTCCGCATCACCTCCCTCGAGGACCTCCCCGCCGCGATCGGGGTCGACGCCTGAGGACTTGCGGCTCGGTCCGCCGGCGGCTTTGATGACGCCGATGGAGCGAGCGATCGGCCACCTCGACGAGGTCCTCGACAACCTCGGGGTCTTCCGCGCGACGGCGGAGGAGCTGGTGATGCACTGTCCGTCCGGGTTCCGACGCGTCCCGATCAGCCAGGGCCCCGACTTCTACATCTCGATCCAGGCGCTCGACGCGGGACAGGTGGCGTACGCCCACACGCATCCCGACTCCGAGGAGTGGTCGATCGTGCTGAGCGGGTCCGGCGAGGCGCTGATCCACGACCGGATCCCTGTCGCCTCCGGCTCGATCGTCGGCCGGGCTGCAGCCTATCCCCACGGGTTCCGCGCCGGCGCGGATGAGCCGCTCGTCATGCTCTCGATCCAGCTCCCGCGTCCGGCGGAAGGCGGAACGACGTGGGATGAGCCGGGGACGACGACCGATCCGATCCACTGCCGGGCCGGCGGCCGGTGTCGGCGCTGCGCGCGCTGCGGGGGGCACAGCGCCGAGATCGTCCGCGACCGGTTCGAGTGCGAGAACTGCTCGCAGCTGTTCTGAGCTACGCCGACGCCCGGAACGTGCCCGAGGCCCGCGCGCGGACCCCGTCGCCCGCGAGGCGGCGGCACCGGAACGATCCGTCGACGCCGCGTGGGCCGGCGCGCTCCACGAGGATGACGCAGCCGCCGTCCCGGGCCTCATACGTCCGTTCGTCGGTCCCGATGGACAGGCTCAGGTTCGGGCCGGTGCGGTTCTCGCCCTCACGCGCCGGCCCCGTGATGTTGAGGGACCGTCCGCTGCCGAGCTCGCCGTAGGAGAGGCTGAGCATCCCCGCCGCGTACGTCGACGGCGCGCCCGACAGACCGAGCTCGAACCGTTCGGGGCCGAGGCGGATCGTCGCGCCCCCCTCGTGGAAGAACCCGAGACCGGGCGTCCCGACACCGGAGGGACGGGGAAGGTCGAGCGGCTGCGGTTCCGGGCGACACGCGCACAGGACGACCACGAGGACGAGGAGCGGGCGCACGAGCGCATCCCACCGCGGCGCGCGCACCCCCGTCAACCTATGCTGGTCCGGTGGAGCGCTCCTACTCGGTTGAGGAAGCGAACGCGATGCTCGACGACCTCCGGGAGCGGATCGTCCGCCTGCGTGACGCGCGGCGCGTCCTCGTCGACGGAGCCGAGCGTGTGGCGGCGGGATCCGTGGCGAACGGTGGCGGCCGCGAGGGGACCGAGTACTGGCGGGCGCTCGGCGTGGTGCGGCGGGAGGGCG
>DATLGG010000288.1:0-2844 GCA_035540615.1 Actinomycetota bacterium
GCCGGTGTCGGCGTGACGCTCGTCCTCCCGGAGCAGCGCGGTGACGTGAGCGCGATCGCGCGTCAGCTGAAGCTCAACGACGCGTTCGAGGCCGAGGGGATGAAGATCTCCCCGCCGCGGCTCGTGTTCGCATCGAGGCGCGGGAGCCGCTCGCAGCTCGCCGGCCGACGCGGGCGCCGCTTCTAGCTCCCGCCACGCACCGACGCCAGCAGGGCGTCGGCCGTCCGCTGCCACCCCCAACGGGTGGCGGCGAACGCGGCCAGCCCGAGCGCCAGCTCTCGCCGTTCATCTGCGGGAACACCGAAGAGACGTCCGAGCCCGGCGACGAGGTTCCGCACGGGGTCAGGGCCCGGTGCGTAGGAGAACAGTCCCGGCCGGCCGGCCTCTTCTTCGAGCGCGGCGGCGATCTCGGCGAGGCCGCTGTGGCGGGCGACGAGGGGGAGCGCGCCCGCCGCGGCCCCTTCGATCGCGACCATCCCGAACGCTTCGTCGAGCACCGACGGAACGGCGAGCACGTCGCAGGCTGCCACGACGGCCGGCGCATGGTCGTGATCGAGGCGCCCGGTGAACGTGAGCCGGTCCTGCAGCCCACGGGCACCGGTGACCTCCGTCGGGGTGAGGGACAGGGGCATCCGATCGCCGAGGAGCCGAACGAGGTCCTCGTCCGCGTGGTCCAGCGCCGTGGCGAGCGCCTCGAGCCACTCGCGGAACGTGCCGTAGCCGACGATCACCCCGCGCGCCCAAGGCACGAGCGCCAGCGCCGCGATCAGGTGTTCGACCCCCTTCTGCGGGATCAGCTTCCCGAGGTAGCCGACGAGGGGCCCCTCGTGATCGGCGAGCGCCCGGAGCTTTCGCGGCGCGGCGGCGTCGGGAGCCGCCTGGTCGTAGCGGTTCGCCAGTGCGTCGAGCGCCGGAAGGTCGCGTCGTCGAAGCGCGGTCGCCACCTCTTCGTCGATCGCGGGCGTCCGGCCGTCGTCGCCCGCCGTCGCCAGGTCCTCCGCGGCCCAGCGCAGCGACGCTCGGCGCTCGGCCGGCCGGAACCGGCCGCTCTCCACGCCCGGCGGGACCACCCGCGCGCGCCCCCCGGGGTGCGGGACGAGCTCAGCGAGCCGCTCGAGGACGTCCCGGGAGGCGCCGGCCACGGCCGCCGCGCGGTGGAGCCCCTCCCGCGTCAGCTCCCGGTACCGCTCCTGGGATCGGATCGCGTACTCGATGTCGCTGCCGTGAACCTTGACGACGTAGGGGATGCCCTGGAGCGCGCGGGCCCCCACGACCCCCCCGGGGAAGGCATGTCCGACGACGGCGACCTCGGACCGGTGCCACTCGGCGGCCGCGCGGACCGCCGCGACGTTCGCCTTGAGGTACCGGGCGAGCTCCTCATCCGAGAGGTCGACGAACCGCTTGACCCGGAACCCCTCGTAGGCGTCATGGACGAAGACCGGCAGCAGGTCGCCGATCGCCGGCCGGATCAGGATCGCGCGGCCCGCCGCGGGCTCGCCGGTGAGCGGTTCGAGCCGGTCGAGGTCGTCGCTCGCGCCGTGCGCGTCGAAGAAACCTTGCTTTTCGACCCGGCG
Organism: Actinomycetota bacterium; assembly: GCA_035540615.1. Taxonomy (GTDB): domain Bacteria; phylum Actinomycetota; class UBA4738; order UBA4738; family CALAEC01; genus DATLGG01. The sequence continues at coordinate 1,575 of DATLGG010000288.1, forward strand.
CTCCTGGCAGAGCAGCAGGACGTCGTGCCCCTGTCGCCGCCAGATCTCGACGGTTCGGGCGGTGTAGACGTTCGAGCCGGCGCCTCCGAGGAGCCACCCGTGCCAGACGAGGATCCTCACCCGCCGAGCCTACCGATGACGGGAGACGGGGGCGCCGTCGCCGGCGCCCCCGTCGATGCCTCTCGCCCCGCTACCGGCCGAGGTTCTGGTTGACCTCCTGGGTCTGCGGGTTCGTGTAGCGGAACTTCCTCGCGCGGTAGTGCTTGACCGCCGGGTCCTCGAGGTCGTCCCCCGTCACGGTGGGGCTCCCCTCCTCGGCGAGCCGTCCGTTCCGCCCGAGGAGCAGGTACACGTCGAAGCCCCTGGCGCCCGGCCGCGAAGGTGAGGCGTTCGTCAGCCCGCTCGAGGCGTACACGTAGTCGTTGTGCCAGTAGGTCGACCACGCGTCATCGATGCCCTGCGGGCCGCTCGGGTCGTTCTTCGCGTCGAAGTACGCCACTTCGGTCGCGACCGTGGGGATGGCCTCGGTGCCCGTGAGCGGCTGCGGGATCGGGTCGAGCTCGGTCACCCCGCTGAAGTCGAAGACCGACGTCCCGGCCTGGTACGCGCTCGAGACGCCGTAGTAGCCCTCGTTCGTCGGGATGACGTTCCCGTTGTGCATCGTGCAGATCTCGTTCGCCGGCTGCGGCCGAGGCGTGATGAACCGGCCGTACAGCGGCGGCTGCGTCCCCGGCGGCGTGTTGCCGTAGAACCAGACGTTCCCCCGGGTGTCCTGCGGGCCGTCGCACCCGTGGCCGCCGCCGCCCGCCCACTCGTCGGTGAAGAGCACGACCTCGCCGTCCCAGCTGAAGGAGGCCGTGTGGAAGAGGCCGCGCTGCGGCGGGTTCGGCCCGTCGATGAACGGGTTGCGGATGTGGCTGTGCCGCCCCGGGACCGTCGTCGTCGGGTTAGCCGGATCGGACACGTCCCAGAGCTGCCCCTCGCTCAGGCAGGCCCCGGCCGCGACCTTCCGCCGGTCCGAGAACTCGAAGAACGTGATGTCGTGGCAGCCGCGGACCGGGCTGCCACCGCTGCCCGTCGCCGTCCAGACCGCGGTGTCCTGGTCGAGCGGCTGCTCCTTCAACAGGTGCGCCGCCGCCGGGTTGCGGTCCGGGATCTCGACGATCGAGATGCGGTTGTGGTCCGGCAGGCAGTCCGGCTGGTCCGGGAACGTTGCCAGGTCCTCACGCCGCGTCACCCGTGCTCCGCTCGGGTACGAGGAGACGTACAC
>DATLGG010000289.1:0-2504 GCA_035540615.1 Actinomycetota bacterium
ACGTCGCCGATGCCGAACTGGTTCTCGAGCAGGATGAAGAACCCCGACAGGAAGTCCCGGACGAGGCTCTGCGCCCCGAACCCGAGGGCGACGCCGGCGATCCCCGCGCCCGCGATGAGGGGCGCGAGGTTCACCTCGAACTGGTCGAGCACCATGAGGATCGCGAGCGACCAGATCACGAGACGGATCAGGTACGAGAGGGACTGCGTGAGGGTGGTCGCCCGCTGGATGTCGATCGCCTGCGTCACGCTGTCGGCGCCCTCGAGGCGCCGCTGCATCCGGCGGACCGCCTGTCGGGCGATCCACGAAACCAGGAAGGCGACGACGAGGATCACGAGGATCCGGACGCCGTTGGACAATAGCCACTCGCGGCTGGTGATCGGGGGGCGCTGGGCGATGAGGGGCATCACCCGCGATGAAACCCCCTCCGGCGACGGAGGGTCAACCACGCCCCGAGCCCGAGGACGGCCGCGACCAGCGGGATGAGCACGGCCGGTACCGGCAGCGCCCGACCGGGTTCCCCGGGCGCCCCCGGAGGCGGCGCCGGGTCCTCCGTCGGCCTCGCTGCCCCGGCGAGCACGACGGTTCCGGCACCGCGGCGGATCCGATCGACCCCGTCGTCCGCGACCACCCGCACCCGGTACGACCCGGGCCCGGCGGGCGGCGTCTCGTCGAGCCGGTGCCGGCCACGGACGCGCGGCCGCCAGGGCGTCGTGGTCACACGGCCGTCCTCGTCGACGAGCTCGAGCCGGACCCGCGCGTCCTTGGGAAGGTCGATCGGCAGGGTGAGACGTCCCTCGCGGAGCGCCGCACGACGCGCCTCGACCGCGAGCGCCGGCGGCGGCTGTGGGCCTCGTCGAACGCGGACGCCGCGCCTGCGAGCGGTGAGGACCCACGGGGGGTCGACGTCGCGTCCGAGGCCGGCGATCGTCGCGGGCCCGTGCGGGACCACGGTCACGCGGCGGAGCCCGTCGGCGACGAGGACCCGGATCGTCTCCGGCGTCTCGACCCGCTGCGGGCGGAGCCCCCCGTAGTAAGCGGCGAGGATGTCCCCGTACCCCAGACCGCGGTCGGCCTTGCCCTTCGCGCCCCACTGCACCATCCCGACGCCGTGCCCCCATCCTCGTCCTCGAAGCACGAGGTCATCCCCTTCGCGCTCCGCCTCGAACCAGACCGACGGCACGGTCTGGGGGAGCCGGTATCCATCGGGCTCGCGGCTCGGGTACCGCTCGTCGAGGCAGGAGGCGACGTCGTTGAGCGCGGACCGCAGCTCCGCCCGGGTGAGGCGCAGGCGTCGTCCACCTCCGCGCAGCGCGATCCGCCCGGAGCGGATCGTCACGCCCTGGATCCGCTCGCCGCCCCAGGCTCCGGCGGCGCGGAGGAACCGAGCCAGGTCGTCGAGCGCGAAGCGAACCTCCCAGTGGGCGAGCGGTGACTCACCGTCGTCGCGTTCCGGACCCCCGCGCAGGTAGGGGAGGGGGGAGCCGCCGAACACGTCCTCGTTGTCGAAGGTGCGCCCGGGCGAGGTCGAGGAGTAGAGCGCGTCCGCAGGCCGCCCCTCGTAGAGCAGAACCTCACCCGCGGTCCCTTCCACCGCGCGGACCCAGCGCTCCCCCCAGGGCCCGGCCTCGATCCCCATCCCGAGGTAGACCTGGCAGGCCTCGGTCGCGCAGAGGTCGTAGCCGAGACGTCGCGCCTCCGACGAGCCGAGGCGCAGCCGGCTCATCGCGTAGGAGCGTGCCGCCACCACCTGCGCCTTCAGGGCCTCGAGGTGCCAGCGCCTCGGCACCTCGGCGATCCCCTTCAGGTAGTCCTCGAACGGCAGCTCGCCGATCACGAACAGCGAGCCGTGGGCGTCCCGCCCGACCTCGATCGTCCCGCGGTACCGCGCGTGCAGGAGCGGCTGGGAGGGGTTCACGCAGTTCGAGGTTCGCTCGGGGTACTCGCCGTGGACGAGGAGGGTGGCGGAGGGCTCCGCCTCGACCCGGACGCGGCGGTCGCCGGCGCCCGCCTGGGGCGTCGCGAGGGCGAGGAGCGCCAGGACCGCGACGCCGGGGAGCGCCCGCCTCACAGGACCTTCTGGATCTCCGCCTCCAGCCGTTCCGCCGAGATGGCGCCGTTCCACTCGAACGCGATCTCGCCCTCGCGGTCGTGGATCACGGTGATCGGCTGACCGACGTAGCCCATCTCGTCGCGGATCCGCGCCTGCGGGTCGAAGACGCTCGGGTAGGTCCAGCCGTACTCACGGATGAACTCGCGCGCCGCCTCGCGCTCGTCGAGGATGTCGACGCCGATGAACCGGACCCGTCCCTCGTACTTCTCCGATATCCGCGCGAGGACGGGCGCCTCCTCCCGGCAGGGCGGGCACCACGACCCCCAGATGTTGACGACGACCGGGGTCGGCCGCAGCGAGGCGATCAGCCGACGGAAGGTCTCGGGGTCCTGTTCGGGGAGGGCGAGCGGATCCTCGGGCAGGGCGACGGGGGAGCCGGGATCCCCGGGGG
>DATLGG010000290.1:0-2732 GCA_035540615.1 Actinomycetota bacterium
CGGGAACCGTTACGTCCCCGGGGACTCGAGCCTCGCGCCGCTGCCCCCGCAGGTCATCTTCGAGGGCGACAGCCTCCGGCATACGAACCAGGACCAGGATCTCCACGACCTGATGGCCCTCGACAACGGGCCGGATGGCAAGCCGTGGTTCCAGAGCAAGCTGATCGGACCCGGCGAGACCGACATGGTCCCCGTCGAAGGCCTGAAGCCCGGCGTCTACTCCTATACGTGCAGCATCCACCCCTTCATGGGCGGGCGCCTCGAGGTGCGGAAGCGCCTCGAGCCGCAGGAGCCCGCGCCCGACCATCGCGTCGACTCGGGCGAGAACTACTTCGCTCCGAAGACCATCACGGTCGTCGCCGGCTCGTCGATCGAGTGGACGAACGTCGGCCGCGTCGGTCATAGCGTGACCGCGAGCGACGGCAGCTGGGACTCGCACCCCACCTGCCCCACCCCCGGTCCGTGCCACATGCCCGGCGAGCGGTACCGCCGAACGTTCACGGAACCGGGAACGATCCGCTACTACTGCAAGCTCCACGGAACGCCCGGCGGGACGGGTCACGCCGGCACGATCGTCGTGGTTCCGCGCGGCGATCCGCCCTCGTCGGTGGATTCGCTGTTCGCATCCGGCGGTCCGAGCGTCGTCTCGGTCCAGGGCAGCGCGAGCTTCGGCGGTGAGCTGCCGGTTGCGGTTGCGTCCGATCCTTCGGGTGACGCCCCCGCGGCGGCGGCCGCCGACCGGACGGGGCTCGACCTCACCGGCGCCAGCGTCTACCGGGCCGACCCCTCCCTGCCCCACCTGACCTTCGAGTGGAGGCTCGCCGCGCTCCCCGACGCGGGCATCCCCGAGGCCGTGCGCTACTCGCTCCCGTTCCGAGCCGGCAGCCAGCGGTTCGTGGTTCAGGCGAAGCGCACGAACCTGACCGGGACGACGATCGCCGACGACCCGGCCGGGCACGCGAGCGCGCAGCCGCGCTTCCAGCTCCTGGGCGACTGCACCGAGTCGACGCCGGCGAGCTGTCGGCACATCGCCTGGCTCGACGGACATGTCGACCTCGCCGCCAAGGCGATCCGGGCCAAGGTCCCGTTCGGGATCCGGCCCGAGATCGCGCCCGGTGCCACCCTGGAGCGCGCCACCGGCTCGGTCGCGCGGCTGACCAGGATCGAAGCCGCGCTCGAGGCGGCATCGACCACCATCGCGGCGGACGACGCGGAATGGGGCGGGGCGAACGCCTCGTTCGCGTACACGATCGCCTCCCCCGTCGTCCGGCTCGGGATCGCGCCGACCGGGACGCCGGAGGAACAGGTCGTCTTCTCGACGACCGCCTCCGTCGGCACCGACGGTGGCTTCACCGGGGGGATCGCCACGGGCGATCTTCCCCGGGGCACCTACGACGTCTGGGCTCGCGCGTGCTTCGGCACGAACTGCGGCGCCACGAAACGGACACTGGAGATCTGAGAGGAGAAGCCATGCGCAAGCTCATCACGGCCGCGGCTGCGGCGGGGATGCTGGCGACGGTCCTGCCGGCCTCCGCGCACAACATCAACCCCCCCTCGTCACGGGTCGACGAGGTCTACGCGGACGTCAGCGAGGCGCTCATCGAGGTGAGCGGCCGCGCGTTCTTCGGCGGCCAGCGTCTCCTGACGGTCGGGACCGACCCGGCCGAGGACTTCGCGCCCGGACCGCTCGACCTCACGGCGGCGCAGATCGGCCAGCTCGATGCGAACACGGGCGAGCTGTCCTTCGTCCTCAAGGTCCGCGACCTCCCCCCGAACGTCGCACAGGTCAGCGGGATCCCCGAGGCGGGGCGCTACATGTGGGACTTCTCGATCGACATGGGCGGCGCGGACCCGGTGCTGTTCGCGATCGACGGCCGGCTCACGAACGTCGCTCGGGGCCAGAGCACGCGGATCCCCGCGTTCGAGCTCCAGAGCAACTGCACCCGCGACGGGAACCTCATCACCTGCGAGAAGGTCGCCGACCTCACCACCGAGATGATCGGGTCCACCGACGAGATCTTCGTCGACATCCCGCTCTCGGTGCTCCAGCAGCACGCGGGTGGCTCCGTTGCCGGGCGCACGATCGGCGAGGCATCGATCTGCCAAGGGATCTCCGCCCACCTGTCTCCGGGGCTCGCGTTCTGCGGGGGCACCGGGGGGCCGCTGACGAGCGACACGCTCACCCTAAGCGAGACGAGCGGCACCTACACGATCGCCTCCAAGCGGGTCCGCGCGACGATCGCGCCCGCCGGGGGTGGCCCGTCGCAGACCGTCGAGGCGACGGTGAGCCCCGACGGGTCGTTCCTCGCCAACATCTCGCGGACCGGCCTCGCGCCCGGCACCTACACGGTGACGGCGCAGGCCTGCTACGGGACGAACTGCGCCACGAAGTCGACGACCGCGACGATCAGCTGAACGGGCTCAGAACCGAGGGGTCTCGGTGTACTCGCCGAAGATCTCCTTGAGCGCGGTCACGATCTCGCCCTCGGTGCAGTAGGCGCGAGCGCAGTCGATCAGCGCGGGCATCATGTTCACGCTCTCGTCGGCGGCGGCGGCCTTGAGCCTCTCGAGCGCGTTGCGCGCGTTGGCGTCGTCGCGCTCGCCCCGGAGCCTTTGGACGCCTTCGATCTGCTCGACCTCGACCGCGTGCGGGATCTTCAGCGTGTCGAGCGGCGTCTCGTCCTCGTCCACGAACTCGTTCACGCCGACCTTGATGAGACGCCCCTTCTCGT
>DATLGG010000291.1:0-4580 GCA_035540615.1 Actinomycetota bacterium
GATGAAGAGCCCGGCCGACGCCGGACCGCCCACCTTGAGCGCCGGCAGCGCGTTCATGTGGACCGGCACGAGCACGCCGCCCGTCGGCGTGCGGACGAAGCGATGGACGACGATCCCGAAGAAGGCGTCGGCGGTAACGACGAACTCGGCGTCGCCGTCGCGATGGTACGCCACGCGCAGGGTTCCGCCCCCCGGCGCGTAGTGCGCGAGGCGCGGCGCGGCAGGATCCGAGACATCGACCGCGTGGAGGCCGTCGTTGGAGAAGTCGTGGGTCTGACGCGCATAGAAGAGGAACCGGCCGTCGTGGGAGAACGCCACGTCGCCGTCGAAGGCGTGGTCGACCTCCGCCCGTCCGGTGTTCCCGTCGTAGCGTCCGAGGAGGCGCATCGCGGCCGGGTCGGAGACGTCGACGAGCGAGACCAGTCCTTCCTCCCGCTGGACGACGGCTGCGGTCGACCCGTGCACCTCGATCTGCCCGATGCCGGCCTCCGTGGAGACCTCGAGCGCGTCCAGCAGGGTCATCTGACAGGAGACGCGTTCGTGCGGTCCGGTGTGCGTGTGGTGCATCGGGCAGCGCGGGGGCTCGTGCTCGGCCGCGGCGTTGGGGACGGCGGAGCCGAGGAGGACCGCGGCGAGCGTCGAGAGCAGGGCTCGTCTCACCCGGGGGTGATTCGCCGTCGGGACGCGCGGTTCCTGCCCGGAGGGCTCAGGTGCGCTTCAAGGAGCAGCGTCCGGTCGAGGGGTTGCACGTGATGACCCCGTTCTGGAACCGGGTGCGGAGCCGTCCATCGCTCAGCCGAACCACCTCGGTCGTGGGGTAGCCGAGGCTCCCGCGCGGGCCGTTGGCGTCGAGGTACCGGCGCAGGACCAGGCCGTAGACCCAGTGCGTCCCCGGGTCGTCCTTCGAGTAGATCCGGCCCTTCGCGAAGCGCTGCCAGACCCCCCCGTTCGTGCTCGTGCGGGCCGACTTCGCGAGGCCTGGCCGGCAACGCAGGCTGTCGTAGCGGCTGCGGATCTTCCCCGTCACGAGGCGGTTCGCGTTCACCCACACCCGCGCGCTCTTGAGCGCAAGTCCCGAGCGCAGCCCCTCGCCGGAGGTCGTGAACGAGACGGCGTCACCGCTCGCGTTGCGACCGCGGATCCGGACCTTGAGCACGTACCCGGAGGGGCCGCGGTCCAGCACCGAGATCGAGGTGACGCGGCTGATCCCCCAGCCGCGTCGGGCGCGGAGCAGAGACGCCGCTTCGCGGCCGGTCAGCTCCTTCGACCAGGTCCGATTGCCGTTCGCGCTGGTGAAGTCGCCCGGGTCGCAGCGGGCCCGCAGGTAGGACCGTGAGGCGCCACCCCAGACGCGGTGCACGGCCTCGGTCCATCCGCCGCTCGACGCCGAGTAGTACGTGATCACGGGCGCCCCGTCGGCGGCGACGACGCGGCGCGCCGTGTCGTCGACCGCCTTCACCCAGCGCTCACCGAGGTAGCCGCCCTCCTTGTCCCAGCCCATGTAGTGCTGGTCCCGGGTGCTCGCGTAGATGTCGCAGGCGCAGGACGACTCACGGCTCCGGCTCGCGACGATGCGGTCGGCGTAGCTCCTCGCGGCGATCGCCTGTGCCTCGAGGACCTTCGCCGGCCAGGATGACGGCACCTCGCCGAGACCGTACAGGTACGTCTCGGCGGCGACGCGGGCCACGAGGTGGGCACGCGCGCCGGAGACGATGCGGAACTGCAGGCGCCCCCTACCGACGCGGTAGCCCCATTCCTCGACCTTGATCCGGGACCCGTCGCGTCGGATCGCGAGGAGGTGGTCATCCGCGTCGCCGAAGGCTCCCACGAGCTTGTCGCCGTCGTAGATCCGGTAGCGGCCCCCCGAGATCACCACCCGTCGCGTGCGGCCCGCCCCCACCGAGTGGATCGGGTCCGAGGGCGCCGAGCTCAGCGCGAAGTCGAACGCAGCGTCCTGCGCCGTCAGCGTGAACGATCCCCGGTTCTGGAGCAGGCCGACGCGGTAGGTGTCCTTCGGCGGGTCCACGGCCTGGACCGACGTGCCGGCGTAGTACCAGGTCAGGATGTCGTTGCGGCTCCACCCCTTCTCGGCCAAACCGTAGGCGCCGTACTGGCTGAGGCCGATCCCGTGTCCCCAGCCCCCGCCCCGGAAGCGGAACGTCGTGTCGGCCCCGGCCTGCGCCGGTGCCAGGACGAGGATGAGCACGAGGACGAGCGTCGGCTTCTTCATGAGGAGGGGTGTGCGGCGGATCGCGTCGCCCCTCCTGTATAGCGCATCGACGGCCCTGACGGAACCCCTCAGGTGGTACATTCCCGTCGAACACCGGTTCGCGGGAGGGGAGAGGTGGCGCGCAACGGAGCGAGCTTCGAGCTGTACGACGTGCTCGACGACGCCGTCACGGTCCAGGATCGTTCCGGTGAGCTCGTCTACGCGAACGAGGCCGCCGCCTCGATGCTCGGCTTCGCGAACCGCGAAGCGCTCCTGCGCGCGCAGGTGTCCGATGTGCTCGAGGGGTTCGCGCTCTTCGACGAGGCGGGAGAGCCCTTCCCGGCGGACCAGCTCCCAGGACGACGCGCGCTCGCCGGGGAGGATCCACCCGAGGTCGTCGTCCGGTGGCAGCGCGCGGGGGAGACGGGCCTGCGCTGGTCGGCGGTCCGCGCCCGCCCGCTCCGCGACGAGCGTGGCCGGGTCCTGTACGCGATCAACACGTTCCGCGACGTCACCGATCAACGGCGGGCGACACGCGAGGTCGGCGAGCGAGCCCGCCAGCAGGCGGTCGTGGCGCGGCTCGGCCACCTCGCCCTCACCGAGATCGATCTCACCGACCTCATGCAGGAGGCGACGCGGATGGTCGCGGAGACGCTCGACGTCGAGCTCGCGAAGGTCCTCGAGGTCCTGCCGGGCGGGACGACGCTGCTCCTGCGGGCCGGGGTCGGGTGGAAGGAGGGCCTCGTCGGTGAAGCGACGGTGGCCACCCGAGGATCGCAGGCGGGCCACACGCTCCTCGCCCGCCGCCCGGTGATCGTCGACAACCTCGCGACCGAGACGCGGTTCAGCGGGCCGCCGCTCCTGCACGAGCACGGTGTCGTCAGCGGGATGAGCGTCGTGATCGGGGGGGTGGCCGGATCGTTCGGGGTCCTCGGCGCGCACACGCCCCGACGCCGCGCGTTCAGCGAGGATGACGTCCACTTCCTCGAGGCGATCGCCAACGTCCTCGCCACGGCCATCGACCGCAAGCGTGGCGACGAGGCGCGCGCGGAGCTCCTGCGGGCCGAGCGGGAGGCGAGGGCGCAGGCGGAGGCGGCTCGCGCGCGCGCGTCGTTCCTGTCTGAGGCGAGCGTGATCCTCTCCTCCAGCCTCGACCCGGAGAAGACGATGCAGCGCCTCGCCGACCTGGCGGTCCAGCGCCTTTCCGACTGGTGCACGGTCGACCTCGCCGAGGATGGGGACCTTCGACTCGTCGCCATCGCCCACAGCGACCCCGGGATGGTGGAGTGGGCGAGGGACTTCCGCCGGAGGTTCCCACCGCGGCGAGACGCGGAGGTGGGTTCCCCGAAGGTCGTGCGCACGGGGAAGCCTGAGATCTACCGGGAGATCGACGCGGAGCTGATCCGGTCCGCGGCGCGGAACGAGGAGCACCTCGAGGAGATCATGCGGATCGCGCCGCGCTCGGCGATGGTCGTGCCGCTGTCGGCCCGGGGCCGGACGTTCGGCGCGATCACGTTCCTCTCCACAGGCGCCGGCCGCCGCTACGACGACGAGGACCTCCGACTCGCGGAGGACCTGGCCGGGCGGGCTGCGCTCGCGATCGACAACGGACGCCTGTACCGGGAGCGGAGCCACGTCGCCCGGACCCTCCAGCGAAGCCTCCTGCCGCCGGACCTGCCCTCGATCCCGGGCATCGACCTGGCCGCGCGCTACCGCTCCGCTGATGAGGCCGCGGAGGTCGGCGGAGACTTCTACGACGTCTTCCCGTCGGCGGGCGACAGCTGGACCGCGGCGATGGGTGATGTCTGCGGCCGGGGGATCGAGGCCGCATCGCTCACCGGCGTGGTGCGTCAGTCGCTCCGCGCGGTGGTGAACCACGTCTCGACGCCGAGCGACGCACTGACGCAGCTGAACGGGGCGCTGCGGCCGCAGACGTCCGACATGCGGTTCTGCACGGTGGCGCTCGCCCGCCTCGACCGGTCGAACGGGACCTGCCGCGTCACCGTGTCGATCGGGGGCCATCCGCCCCCGGTGATCCTCCGCGCGGACGGCCGCGTCGACTCCGTCGGCCACCCGGGCACGCTGCTGGGGGTCTTCGACGAGCTCGAGCTGAGCGACGCGGAGGCGGTGCTCGAGCCGGGCGACGCGCTCGTGCTCTACACCGACGGCCTGACCGACCCCTTCGAGGCCGCCGACGTCCCCGGCGTCGCGGGCCTGGCGACGACGTTGAACCCGCTCGCCGGCAAGGCGGCGAAGGAGATCGCCGAAGGCCTCGAGCGTGGTGCGATCGAAGCGCGGAACGCCCCCACCCGCGACGACATGGCGATCCTCGTGGTGCGGTTCGCGCCCTGACCCCTCGGGTCAGCGAGCG
>DATLGG010000292.1:0-3334 GCA_035540615.1 Actinomycetota bacterium
GCTCGGGGCCCGGACCGTCGGAGACCTCGCCGATCTTCCGCGCCGCGTGCTCGAGCGGGCGCTCGGGGAGCAGCAGGCCCGCCACCTCGCGGCGCTCGCGGCCGGCCGCGATGCGCGACGGGTCGTTCCGTACGAGCCGCCGAAGCAGGTCAGTCACGAGGAGACGTTCGAGCACGACGTCGACGACGAGGCGCGGATCCACCGCGAGCTGCTCCGGCTCTCGTTCCGGGTCGCCGCCCGCCTGCGGGCCGAGGGGTTCCGCGCCCGCACCGTCTCGATCAAGGTCCGGCTGGCGAGCTTCACCACGCTCTCCCGATCCCGCACGGTCGCGGACCCGATCGACGCCGGCGCCGACATCGACCGGATCGCTCGCGAGCTGTACGCGGCGATACCCGGGGAGCGGCGACGGGTGCGGCTGCTGGGGGTCGCCGCGGGCGGGCTCGTGCCGTCGGGCGCCGAGCAGCTCGCCCTGATCCGGTCGGGCCGCTGGAGCGACGCCGAGCGCGCGCTCGACCGGATCGAGCGACGCTTCGGACAGGGGACGGCGTTCCCGGCGTCGCTCTTGGAGGAGTGAGCTCCGCTCGCGAGCGCGTTCCTATAATGGACGCGAAGGGGTGGTGAGCGCGATGGCCGCAGATCACGACAACCAGCCGCTGACCGAGGAGGAGCTCCGGGTCCTCGAAGAGATGGAGCAGCGGCTGCGGGAAGAGCACCCGAAGCTGGCCCGCGCCGCCGCGTCGTCGCTCTACGCCCACACCGCCCGGCGGATCCGCGCCGGGGTCCTGCTGTTCGTCGCCGGCTTCGTGATGCTGATGCTGTTCGCGATGTCGGTCTGGGTCGCGCTGGCGGGCTTCGGGACGATGGTCGCCGCCGGCATGTTCATCCTGCAGCAGCTCCGGCGGCTGGGCCGGGACCACGGCAGGGGCTGGACGCGCGAGCAGGGCTTCCCCCTGACCGCGTTCCTCGCGCGCGTGGCCGAGCGTTTCCGCGGATCACACCGGTAACGATCGTCTCGGTTCCGTCACGCGATCACCCTTGACCGCGACGGGTGCTTTCGTTTATCAAATGAACTCTCCTTCCCCCGGAGCGAGCGCTCCGTCCGCGATCGACGCGTTCGGTTCACCGGAGGGGGTTTCGGGTTGGAAGGGTTCACGACGCACCAGGCATCTCGACTGTCGGGCTGCACGCCGCGCCAGCTCCGCTACTGGGACCAGATCGGCCTCGTCCGTCCGTCGCTCCGCCAGACGGGGGGGAGGCCGGGGGTCCCACGGATGTATTCGTTCCGCGACCTCGTGGAGCTTCGGGTCGTGCGATCCCTCCTCGACGGCGGGATGTCGCTCCAGCGTGTGCGCCGGGCCTACGAGTACCTTCGGCGGCAGGCGAACCTCGACGAGCAGCTCTCCGACGTGAAGCTCATCACCGACGGCAAGAGCATCTTCAAGGTCGCGCGACGGGAGGGGGAGATCCTGGACGCGCTCCGCGATGGCCAGATGGCGTTCTTCGTGGCGATCGATCAGATCGTGCGCTCCGTCGACGCCGAGGTGAGCGAGTTCCGCCGGGACCGCGACCGCTTCGTGCGGGCGCTCCGGGACGCGAACCGGCAGCTCTCGCTCGAGGCCTGATCAGCGCCGCAGGCCGAGGGTCCCCGCGAACGACCGCGCCGCACCCGCGTGCCGCCGAAGATCGCGGACGACGGCGCGTTCCGCCTCGGTCGCGACCGCGGGTGCTTCGGCTGACGTCGTTCGCTCCGAGTACAGCGCCGTGACGGCGAGGGCGCTCAGCCGCTCCAGGTGTCCGTCGGAGAAGGGGACCGCGGCCCGGAGGCGGGCGGCGAACTCCGCCGGCGTCTCCCCGTCGCGGCGACCGAACCCGAGATCCTCGGCGACCAGGGTGAAGCCCTCGTAGGCGGCGAGGATGCGATCCCGGTCGGTCCGTGCGCGCCGCCGCCGCATCGCGCGCCGGCCGAGACGTGCGATCGCGACGCCGACCGGGACGAGCGGGAGGGCGGCGAGCATCCACCAGCGGCTCATGCCGCCGGTGCGATCGGCCGCCGCGGGCGCGTTCGGGTCCGGTGGCGCCCCCTCGTTCGCATCGCGCTGGGACCTTCCGGCTTCGCGGTTCTGGGTCCGCCGTTGGTCGTTCTCGCTGCCCCCGGGGTTCGCGATCGCCGCGGCGGGATCGGCGTAGTCGCCGGCGACCGGGTTCGTCCGGGCGGGCGTCGGCTCGAACGCGAGCCATCCGATCGAGGGGAAGTAGACCTCGGTCCAGGCGTGGACGTGCTCGCTCGTGACGACGAAGCTCCCGTCGGCGGCCGGGTTGCCCGGGGTGAAGCCGATCGCCACGCGCGCCCGGTAGCCGAGCGCGCGCGCGAGGACCGCCATGGTCCCGGCGAACTGCTCGCAGTAGCCGCGCCGCGAGCGTTCGAGGAAGAAGAGGATGTCGCTCGTGCCGTGCCCGGGGGGAGCGGCCTCGTCGTAGGCGAACGTCCGCAGGTGGTCCTGGATCGCCAGGAGCTTCTCGTAGGGTGTCTCCTCGCCGCGGGTGAGGGCCTCCGCGATCGCGTAGACGCGCGGCGGGGTCGCCACGGGCAGGCTCGCGTCGACGGCGAGGGAGTCGGCGAGCCGCGGGATCGCGCGGAGATCCGCCGGGGTCGGCGCCGCGAGGTGCGACCAGACGCGGTAGCGGTAGCCACGCGGGGCCTCGTCCACGGGGCGCAGCGTCGCCTCCCGCGGATCCCACACGGCGAGGCCCGGCGTGGTCGACATCACGGGGAGGTACGCGGACGGCAGCCACTCCGCGCGGAGCCCGAGGATCTCGAACTCCTGCTCGATCGCACCGTCCTGCGCCGCCGCGAGATCGCCGTCGTCGTGCAGCGCTGGCTCCGCGACAGGCAGGTCGGAGGGACCCGAGATCACCATCTGGTCCTCGACGACGCGCTCGGGCGCCGTCCAGAAGCGGCCGTCGAACCGGTCGAGGGAGAGGAGCCGCCAGTACGCCGGGCGCTCGGAGCGGACCCGGAAGAGCTCGACGCTGCGGTTCGCGGTGAGGCTCGGGCGGATGTCGACGATCGGGCTCACGGTGGCCTGCTGCGTCTCGATCGGACCGGCCACATCGACCAGGGGGCCGGCCGCGAGGCCGGGGAGGATCCCTGGCGCGAGGAGCGCGAGCGCGAGGGATCCCGCCGCGAGCCAGCGCGCGTGCCGGCCCGCGGCATCGCGGAAGCGGCGCTGGGCGCCCCCGCTCGGCCCCCACGCTTCGAGCCGGCGGCGTCCCGTCGCGTAGAGCATCACGAGCGCCCCGACCAGGAAGGGGATCGCGTACCTCGGTCGCGGGC
>DATLGG010000293.1:0-10721 GCA_035540615.1 Actinomycetota bacterium
CCTCGGGAGCGGGGCAGGGCCGGCCGGAGCCGGACACCGAAGGGGCAGGATCAGCCGCGCGTCCACGGGCCGCTGCCGCGCGGCGTCGCGCAGGAGGTGCGCTCGCTCGCACGGCCCGGGAAGGGCGAGGCCGCCGTCCGCCTCCTCGACGAGGCCGTCTCCGCGCTCGGTCGTGAGCGGCCGGGGGACGCCGCGGAGGCCGCCGCGAAGGCGAAGTCGATGGCCCCCCGCTCGGGGGCGGTCCGCGAGGTTCTCGGGATGGCGCTCTACCGGACCGGGCGGTTTCGCGAGGCGCTCACCGAGCTCCAGGCGTACCGGCGACTGACCGGGCGGCTCGACCAGAACCACCTGATCGCCGACTGTCACCGCGCGCTCGGATCACCGGAGAAGGCTGTCGCGCCCGCCCGCGAGGCGGCGACGAGCCCTCGCCTGCCCGAGGAGGTGCGGGCGGAGGCGGCGGTCGTCGGGGCCTCGGCCCTCGCTGACCTGGGGCGGTTCGACGAGGCGCTGTCGCTCCTCCGGCGCCACCCCGGGAGCGGGGACGTCGCTCGGCCGCACGACATCCGCGTCTGGTACGTCCTGGCCGATGTCCTGGAGCGGTCCGGCCGACGGCAGGACGCCGTGCGCGAGTTCCGCCGGATTCTTCGGCACGATCCCGAGGCGTACGACGTGGCGGAGCGGCTCGCCGCGCTCGCCTAGCCTTTCGCCTCTGCCCGCTTGCGGAGGTAACGCGAGAGCCCCATCGCGTTCATCTCGATGCTGGAGAGCAGGTCGTAGCGGTCCTCGAGCGCCTCCGTCCGGGCACCCGCGGGGTTGATCTCCGTCTGGGTGCGCTCTCGGAGGATGCGCGCGACCTCCTTGGGGTCGTCCGTCTGGCCGAGCGCTTCCTCGACGATCGCCGTCCACTTCCGGACCCGGCGCACCGCGAGGCTGCACAGGTGTCCGACATCCGTCGCGGGTCCGAAATGGCTGAACATCAGCATCCGGGGCTCTCGCGCCGCGACCCGGTCGATGCTCTCGATCGCCAGCTCGAGGTCGAACTCCGGCGGCGGCGTCGCCGGGCGCAGGATCCTCACGTCGGGGAGGAAGACGCCCAAGGCGTCGCCGACCCAGACGCCGCCGGTGCGGTCGTCGAAGAGGCACACGTGATGGCTCGCGTGCCCCGGGGTGTAAACGGCCTCGATGCGTCGGTCTCCCAGGGCGATCACGTCCCCATCGGTGAGGGCGCGGAGCCGCTCGGCCGGGACGGGGTCCACTGAGCCGAACATCTCGGCGAGCCGCTCAGCTCCATAGACGCGCGTCGCGCTCGCCAGGAGCTTCGTCGGGTCCGAGAGGTGGGGCGCGCCGCGCTCGTGGACCCAGATCGTCGCGTCGGGGAAGTGGGGAGCGAGGGCCCCCGCGCCTCCGGCGTGGTCGAGATGGATGTGCGTGACGATCACGTGCGCCAGATCCCCGGGCCCGACCCCGAGGTCGGCGAGGCCCGCCAGGAGCGCTTCGAGGGAGGTCGTGGGCCCCGTCTCGACGAGCGCGGGTTCCCGCGCCTCCACCAGGTACGCGGAGGTCGCGCCCTCGCGGCCGAACATGAGCGTGTCGATCCCGTGGATCCCGTCCGCGACGGCGAAGGTGTGCGCCACGGGGCGGAGTCTAGCCGTCCGTGTCGGTGGCTGCCGCTAGCGTTGGCCGTGGGGAGCCCGGCGGGGAAGGAGACCGAGATGATCACGGTCAACGTGGTGGTCCTCGCCGGCAAGCTGTCGGCGGACCCGGAGGTGGTGGAGATGCCTTCCGGCGACGCGGTCGCCCGGCTGCGCGTCCAGGTGCCGGAGGGGGAGCAGCGTGTCCTGCCGCTTCCGGTCGCCGCCTGGGGGCGCGGACCTCGGCGGGACTGCGCGAAGCTGGCCAAGGGAGACCTCGTGATGGTCCGCGGGCATCTCGTCCGTCGCTTCTTCCGGGGCCAGGGGGGCGGCCGCTCGATCACCGAGGTGGTGGCGTCGGAGGTGCGGCGTCTGGAGGACCCGGCGTAGCCGCCTTCCCTCCCACGAGCTCGGGAATAGCCCTCTCATACTCGATAGAATGTCGGGCTGGAGGTGCCGTTGGCCAGCCGCACGCGATCCGATCGCCAGGTCCGCCTCGGCCGCATCGTCGGCCTCGTCTTCTGCGTGGCCGGGTTCGTCGTCATCACGATCGCCTGGAACGGCATGGCGAGCGTGGCGTGCGTCGACTGCCAGCTGCCCTACCTCATCTCGGGCGGCGCCACCGGTCTCGGGCTCATCCTGTTCGGAGGCACCTTGCTGGTGACGGCCTCGATCCGTGCCGAGCGCCTGAGCCAGGACGCGCGGTTCCAGGAGCTCTCGCGGCAGCTCTCTCTGATGGGCGCGGCCGTGGAGACGCAGGGGTCGCCGGATGGCCGCGTCGTGGCGGGGAAGTCGACCTACCACCGTCCCGATTGCCGGCTCGTCAAGGGACGGCAGGACCTCGACCTCATCACGGTGACCATGGCCGCCGGGCAAGGGCTGTCCGCGTGCCGGGTCTGCGGGCCCGAGGCTCCGCCGGCGGCCCCGGAGGCCGCGACGCCAGGCGAAGCCTCAGCCGCGCGCTAGGCCGGGGTGCCGAGGTAGGCGCGCCGAAGCTCGCCCTGCTCGAGCATCTCGCTGCCGGCGCCCTCGTGGATGATCCGGCCCTTCTCCATGATGAACGCGCGGTCGGCCCCACGGACCGATCCCGCGTTCTGCTCGACCATCAAGACGGTCACGCCGTCCTCGTTGATCCGCTGGACGATCCGGAAGACCTGCTGGACCAGCTTCGGTGAGAGGCCCAGCGAGGCCTCGTCGATCAGCAGCAGCCGTGGCCGCGCCATCAACCCTCGACCGAGCGCGAGCATCTGCTGCTCGCCGCCGGAGAGGGTCCCGGCGAGCTGTCCCTGCCGCTCCTCGAGGATCGGGAAGTACTCGAAGACCTGCGCGAGCCGCTCCTTCACGAACCGATGATCCCGACGGACCGACCAGGCGCCCATCCGCAGGTTGTTCATGACCGAAAGGCCCGGGAAGACGTGCCGTCCCTCCGGCACCAGGACGATCCCCAGCTTGACCAGGGCGACGGTGTCCTTCTTCGCGATCCTGCGGCCGTCGAAGACCAGCCGCCCGGACCAGGGCTTGAGGATGCCGGCGATCGTCAGCATCGTGGTCGTCTTGCCCGCCCCGTTCAGTCCCAGCACCACGGCCGTCTCGCCCTCGTTCACCGAGAGCGTCACCCCGTGCAATACCGGGGTCCCTTCGTAACCGGTTCGCAGGTCCTCGAGCTCAAGCAGCGCCATCTTGGTCTCCCAGGTAGGCCGCGACGACCTCGGGATGCCGCTGGACCTCCTGCGGCTCGCCGCGGGTCAGGATCTGGCCGAAGTTCAGCACGTACACGTAGTCGCACACCCCGACGACCAGCGGGACGTGGTGCTCGATCATGAGGATCGTGAGGTCGAGCGACTCCCGGAGGAAACGGAGCGTGTCACCGAGCTTGTGGGCCTCGTCCGGCCCCATCCCCGAGGTGGGCTCGTCCAGGAGCAGGATCTCCGGGTCGGTGGCGAGGGCCATCCCGAGGTCGACGAGCTTCAGCGTGCCGTAGGGCAGGTTGGCCGCCACCTCGTCGCGGACCTCGCGGAGCCCCAGGAAGTCGAGGATCTCGTCGGCGTCGCGGCGGAGGTTCCGCTCCTCCGCGAAGGTTCCGGGGGCCCCGAACAGCCCCGCCAGCGGGCCGTAGCGGACGCTCGCGTGCTGGGCGATGAGCAGGTTCTGCAGGACGGTGAGGTCACGAGAGACGCCGAGGTTCTGCCACGTCCGACCCATGCCGAGGCGCACCTTGCGGTGGGTCGGGAGCTTCGTGATGTCCCTGCCGCGATACTTCACGGTGCCGGTGTTCGGACGGTAGATCCCCGTCACGCAGTTGAAGAAGGTGGTCTTCCCGGCGCCGTTCGGGCCGATGAGCCCGACGATCTCCCACTCGCCGACGTCGAGGTCAACGCCCTGGAGCGCCTGGAGCCCGCCGAACCGGATGGAGAGGTTCCGGACCTCGAGGAGCTGTGCCATCAGGCCCCACCGTCCCCGGTCGGGCGGGTCGCACGTGCGGCCTCCGCCACGGCGCTCGCCGCCTCTGCCGGACCCGGTGCATCGACGATCGCCTCGGTCGGCGTCGTGGTCGCCGCGCCGTCGCCTGCGGGCGTCGGGGGAGACCCTCTGCGCCGTCGGCGCTTCGCCGGCCGCGACGCGTGCTTCCGTCCGTGCTTCAGCGGATCGCGGAAGGGCCCGCCGGCGAGCCATCGCCTGATCGGCAGGAGCTGCTGGCCGATCCCGCCCGGGTACAGCGTGAGCGTCAGCACGAGCAGCAGCGCCCCGATGACCGGGACGATGCGTGGCAGGCGCCCCTGCATGTCCGCGTTGATGAAGGGGAGGAGCTGGAGCAGCGGGAAGATCGCCTCGAGCAGGATCGGCAGGAGCGCGAAGAACGTGGCGGCGATCACGATCCCCGCGCGCGATCCGAGCCCCCCGACGACCGTCATGAACACCCACACGAGCGCGAGGTCCAAGACGAAGTCGTTCGTGGCGATGTTCGTGATCCAGTGGGCGAACAGGCTTCCCGCGATCCCGGCGAGGAAGCCCGACAGCATGAAGGCGAAGAGCTTGTAGAACGTGACGTTCACGCCGAGCGTGGCCGCGACGCGCTCGTCGTGGCGGATCGCCATGATCGCTCGGCCCCCCTTCGTCTTCACGAGCCGCCAGTCCATCAGCAGGACGACCGCAAGGACGATCAGACAGAGGTACATGTACGCCGGGTCGCTCAGGAAGCCCGGCGGCCGCGGCGCCGGCATCCCCTCGCCGCCGCGGGTGAGCGCGTTCACGTTGAAGATCGATTCCTCGGCAACGAACCCGAACGCGAGGGTGACGAGCGCGAGGTACAGTCCCCGGATCCGGAGCGCCACCAGCCCCAATATCGCAGCGGCGAGCGCCCCGATGACGCCGGCGAGCGGCAAGGCCAGGAAGAACGGGATCCCCTTGCCGACCATCAGCCCCGAGGCGAAGGCTCCCATGCCCACGAAGGCCTGATGACCGAGGGAGATCTGGCCGAGATGACCCAGCAGGACGTTGAGCGACAGTCCGATGATCGCGAAGATCACCGCTCGGGTCGCCTGGCTCGCGCGGAACGACGGCAGGACGACGGGGATCAGCAGGACGACGATCACCAACACCGACGCGACGGCGCCGCGTGCGGCGAGACCGCCTGCCGCCGGGCGTCGCCGAACGGCCGCGGTCGCCTCGGCGGTGGAGGTCGCCACCTACGCCTCCTTCCCGAGGAGACCCTGCGGCCGGACCGACAGCACGAGCAGGAGGAGGGCGAACAGGACGAGCTCGCGTCCGCCGGGGATCGTCTCGGGGATGTAGTCCGCGCCGAGCTGGCTGAGCACCCCGACCCCGAGGCCCCCGACGAAGGCGCCCGGCAGGCTGGTCATCCCGCCGAGGACGGCACCGGTGAAGGCCGGGAACAGCACGGTCGTGGTCATGAAGCCCGGAGTGAACACCGACAACGGGGCCTGGAGCAATCCGGCCATGCCTCCGAGGAAGGCCGCGAGCCCCCAAACGAGCGAGGAGACCCGGCGCGTGCTCACGCCACTGAGCTGGCTCGCCAGGTTGTCCTGCGACGAGGCGAGCACCGCGAGGCCGAGCGCCGTGCGGGAGAAGAACAGGTAGAGCGCGACCCCGATCACGACGAGGGCGAGGATCATGATGATGTTCTGCCAGATCAGCGCCGCGTTCAGGACGAAGAAGACCCGGTCGCCGCCGAGCCTGGGCAGGACCCGCGCCTCGGCCTCGCCGAGCAGCAGCTGGAGGTAGATCGACCCCACGGCGACACCCGCGGTCGCGACCAGCAGGATCACCCTCGGCTTCTGGCTGAGAGGGCGGACCACGACCCGCTCCACGAGGAGGCCCATCAGGGTCGCCGCCGCGAGCCCGAGCAGCAGCGCGACCAGCATCGGCAACCCGGGCGGCTCGGTGTGCAGGATCCACGCGACGAACACCGCCACCGTGCCGAACTCACCTTGGGCGAAGTTGAAGACCCGCGCGCCCTTGTAGACGAGAACCAGACCGAGCGCGACCAGGCCGTAGATCGTCCCGGTGATCAGCCCGTTGAGGATCGAGGTGAAGATCATCCGGTCACTGCCGGCCCGGGATCAACTCCCAACCTTCCCCACCGTGATGTAGTAGCCGCCGCTTCCCTCGCACACCGCCCGAAGGATCCAGGCGCTGCTCGCCCCGAAGTGGTTGCTCTGGCTGTAGCGCAGCGCCGGGAAGACGTCGGCCTTGATCCGGGAGGTGCTGAGCTTGGACATGAAGCTCTGGCGCGACATGTCGGGCCCCGCCTTCTCGAACATCTGATGGATGTGCTTCATCAGGCCCCAGAGCAACCAGTGGATGTCGTCCCGTCCGTACCGGTTGAAGACCGGGTCCTTCTTACCGTAGGGGAGGCTTCCCGAGGCCCGGGTGAACGCGGGCGCCGGAGAGAAGAAGATCGAGCCGTTCATGGCGGAGCGCGAGGACTTGCAGCCCGTGGAGGCGACGGTGTCCAGGCCCATCGAGATGCCGACGCCGACGTACTGCGGGTTGCAGGAGGCGCTCGGGTCCCCCATCATCTCGAGGAAGAACGTCGGCGACGTGAGTGGGTAGACGACGTCGAAGTTCTTCGTGGTGGCGGTGCACAGGCGGCTCGCGTAGTCGAAGCCGTGATGGCGCTTCCCGGGCCGGATCAGCGTGAAGTTGTTGCCGTACGCCTCGCGGAACCCGTTGATGGCGTCATCGAAGTTCGCCGTGTTCGTGATCACGAGGGCGACCTTGTCGCAGGCGCCGTCGCACTTCCAGTTGCCGTTGTTGCGGTTCTGCTTGATGTAGTTGCCGAGCAGCTTGCCCTGCTGGTAGTAGGTCATCGACAGGGCGAAGTAGTTCGGGAAGCTGGCGAGGTTGTTCTGAACGACCCCGGCCGACAGGTAGGGGATGCCCCCGCCGTGTGCGTACTTCGCGCAGGCGTGGATCTGGTCGGTCCCGGCTCCCCCGATCAACAGGAAGGCCCGCGGGTTGCCCTCCGCCATCTGCTTGCATCGCTGGGTCGCCGTCGAGGGGTTGTATTCGTCGTCCCTGAAGGACACCTCGACCCGCTTGCCGAACACACGCACCGGCTTGCCGTTGTTCCCGTAGCGCCAGTACAGATCCCGTCCGGTTTCGAAGGACTTGCTCTGAACCGGGGCGGCCCCGTTCACCGGCGCGTGGAGACCGATCACGATCTTGTCCTTGTAGATGCCGGTGCGGTCGCCGGGGCCCGTGGGCGCGTTGCTCGATGACGATCCGCCGCCGCCGGCGCCTCCCGTCGTCGTGGTGGCGGTCCCACCGGTCGTCGTGGTTCCGCTGACCGGCGCGCCCGTCGTGGCGTCGACGACCTGCCCCGTCGTCGGGTCGACGTACTGACCCGTCGTGGGGTCGAGGACGGCGCCGGTCCCGACGCCGACGCCGGCCCCAGGGATGCCCGCCTGGCCCTCGCTCATCGCTCGCGCATGGACGCCCGGCTTCTGCCCGCAGGCGAGCGCGACGAGGGACAGGACAGCGGCGAGGGCAGCGACGCGTAGCTTCATCGCCGCTTCCCGCCGGAGATCACGCGTCGTGCCAGTCGGCGGATCCGGTGGCCGGTCCCGCGCAGGGTCCCCGTGACTCCCGCGAGCGGGCTCGAGGCCTCGGGCGTGACGCTTCGCCCGAAGCGGGCGGCGTTGTGCCGACGGATCAGCGCGACGACGCCGTCCGGGCGCTTGCCCGGGAGCGGCTCGAGCACGGTGTGGCGGACGAGGGAGAGGGCCATGAGCGCGACGGGGATGAGCAGCCAGAAGTAGGCGGGCATACCCCCGGGCTGCTCCTCACCCTGCGCAGCGGTCGAGATCGCGCCGAGCGGCGCCGGGGGAGCAGGGGCCGCGGGGGCCCCGCCACCCTCTGGGAAGACCGGGGCGTCCTGCGTCGTGCCGGATCCGAAGCCGTCCGTTCCCACGCCCCATGGATCGGTCCCGGTCCCCGTCGTGGAGTAGGACCCGCTCGGGAAGCTCGTGCCGGTGGTTCCGGTTGCGGCCGGCTTCGGGGTGAAGGACACCGAGGCGAGCACGTTCTTCTGACCGGCGAGCTGCGACTGCTCGTTGCGGTACGGACCGCGGAGGACGACCTGCCATGTCTCGTTCGGATCGTTGCCCTTCGCCCCGACCAGCATCACGCCGTACGCCGAGCCCGGCTGGTTGCCCCAGCCCTGGGCGATCTTCGTGATGTCGAAGCGCCACCGAGGCGGGTTCGCGTTGCGCTCCCGCTTGCCCTTGACGCAGCCGGAGGTCGCGTACTTCGGCGCCTCGCCCATCATCGTTGCTCCGCCCTCGAGGGTGCTCGGCCAGGTCTCCTCGATCGGACACGCCTCGATGACCTTCCCGTCGGTGTTCACCGTCTGTGCGCGATCCCGCTCCGTCTGGGACTCGACGACGGTGAACGTGAAGCTGTGGATCGTCGCGCCCTGGAACGGGATGAACGACGTGTCGAACTCGATGGCCGAGTACTTCTCGTGCTCCCCGCGGAGGATCTTGATCGGCAGTGATCCCTCGCTGTGCGTGCTCTCCAGCTCCTGCTGATGCGAGGGGCAGACCGGGGTGCCGTCAGGGCAGCTCACGTGGTCCGACGTCTTGGCCCGCTTCTGGGACTTCCAGTACCAGTTCGTGCCCGGAACCTTGACGTCCCGCTTCGTCTGGGCTGCCGCGGGCAGGGCGGGACCGACGGTCACGGCGGCGACCGCCAGCAGGCACAGGATCCGTCGCGCGCTCCTCATCTCGCTCTCCTCGGCGGGGCTCCTCCAAGCATCCTACCGCTCCTGGCGCGTGGCGGCAGGGGCGTCCGACCCCTGTTCCTATGTTGGACGGCGAGGCCCGAACTCCTGCCTCGCCCTTGATTACCCCGCTCGGCGGATCACCATCCCGGTCCGGGGCTTGGGCCAGAAGTAGGTGGACTTCTCCGGGAGGCGCCGGCCGGCCTCGACGGTGGCCCGCACGTGCTCGACCCTGGCGGGCGGGAGGAAGAGGGCGAGGTCCCGACGGCCGGTGTGCACCATCTCCTCGGCCAGCGCTGGGTCGTGCACGAACGCGACCTCGCGGACCCCGGGAAGTCGCTCCAGGAGGTGCTCGTGGAGCGCCGCCACCGTGGGTGGATCCCCGCCGAGGCGGCCGACGACGTGGTGGAGGCCGCCGTCGTGACGGTACGCCGCCCCGAAGCGGAGGTCGTCGTCCGAGAGCCACGCGAGGATCTCCCCCAGATCGCGGACCCGCTCGGTCCCGAGCGTCGGGAGGGGGTCGACGTCGACGACGCGGTGGATCGGCAGGACGGGTGGCTCCTCCACGGCCGCATCCACGACGAGCATCATCACGGCGTCCCAGGGACCCGGGCCGTTCGCTCCGCGCTGGGCGCGCTGGTGCGCGAGCGCCGTCTGGTAGCGGTGATGCCCGTCGGCGATCAACAGCGAGCGGTCGCGGTACCACTCGAGGAGCGCGGGGTCGGGGTCCCGCTCGACCCATAGCCGGTGACGCACCCCCTCGTCGTCGACCAGCTCGCGGTCGGGGGCGCGGCTCGCCGCTCGCTCGATCAGCTCCGTCTGCGGCGGGCAGGGGCCGGTCACCACCGCGTAGATCGGTGAGATGTTGGCCGCCGTCGCCCGGAGGTGGGCGAGCCGGTCCTCGACCGGGCCCGGCATCGTGCGCTCGTGGGGGATGACCCCGTCCCCCCACTCGCGGAGCTCCACCTCCACCACCACGCCGCGGATCGAGCGCTCGCGTGCCCGGTAGAGGAACCGCATCTCGTAGGCGTAGACGGCGGGGCCCCCGGTCGGGACCAGGGTCCCGTCCTCCTGCCATCGACGGAGCAGCTCGCCGGCCTCCGTATACTTGTCGTCGGGGTCCGTGCCGGCGCCGCCCTCGCCCAGGTCGACCCGCGCGATGTTGCGGGAGCTCGCCTGGTGGTACCGGGGAAGGTCGTGGGGAAGGATGACGTCGTACGGCGGGGCGGTCACCGAGGCGAGGTCGTCGACTGCGGGCGAATACAGCAGCCCGTCGAAGGGAGCGATCCGCGGCACGGGACCTGTATAGACCACCGGAGGGACCATGAGCGAATCGGCCTACCAGCTCGTCGCGAGGGCGGGGGAGTTCCTCTCGACGGGGCACCCGCACCAGGCGGTGATGCTCCTGGACCGGGCGAAGCTGGCCGAGCCGGACAAGGGGTCGATCCGAGAGGCCCTCGGCCGGGCGCTCTACATGACGGGGAGCTGGGCGCGCGCCCGGCGCGAGTTCGCCAAGGCGGTCGCGCTGGACCCGGTCAACGACTACGCGCACTTCGCCCTCGGCCTGACCTGCGCGCGCACCGGTGAGCGCTCGCGCGCGATCGCCCATCTCAAGCTCGCGGTGGCGATGCGGCCGCGCGACGAGTACCGCCGGGCGCTCTCCCGCCTCATCGCCTAGGCGCGGATGCGCCCGGCCGATCGCTACGAAGGCTTCCTCTTCGACCTCGACGGCGTCGTCTACCGCGGCGACGAGCCGATCCCAGGTGCCGCGCCGACGATCGCCACGCTGCGCGACCTCGGGCGGGGCCTCGTCTTCGCCACGAACAACTCCGCGCGCACCCCCGAGC
>DATLGG010000294.1:0-7641 GCA_035540615.1 Actinomycetota bacterium
CACGTCCACCACGCCGTCGCCGGTGGCGTCGCCGGCCGGTTCGGAGTACCCACCGAGGATCTCGCGGTTCCACTCCCACTCGCCCGTCGCTCCCTCGATGAGCGTCACCGCCGTCACCGAGCACCCGCCACCGCCGGAGTAAGCGTAGGCGTAGCCGTAGCCGCCCGGGCAGGAGGGCTCGCATCCGTATCCGCCGCCGTAGCACGGCTCCGGCGGGCACCCCGGACCGTAGCCGTAACAGGGGTCGGGGCAGTCTTCGCCATCGCAGCCATACGGTGACGAGACCACGTCGTGTCCCGGCAGCGCCGGCAGACCCAGCGACGGGGCCAGCTCAGGCGCCCTGACCTTGGCGGTCGGGTCTGGTGAGGTCGTCGGCAGCGCGGCGGCGAACACCCCGAAGCCGGAGCCCTCCGAGATCATGAGGAGATCCTGGCCCGGTCCGGTTGCGCTTCCCGCCGCGGTGATCCACGGATCCCCCCAGTAGGCGTCCGCCCAGAGGGTCGACCCGTTCGTGCCGGAGAGCGCCTGCACGAGCGCGTACCACCCGTACTCGACGACCAGCAGGTCTCCACGACCGTCACCGTTCAGGTGGTGCCCGACGAGGTAGGGCTGCTCGAACATGCCGCCGATGTCGCGCCGCCACACCGGTGCCCCGCCGCTGCCTGGGAACGCAGAAAGGCGCGCGGTGAAGGATGAGTGGCGAGTGGAGCGAACGACGGAAACCGTCACAACGTCGTCAGCACCGTCGTTCGAGAGATCTGGAACGATGACCGCGTCTGGAACCCCGAACCGTCCGGCACCGGGGAACGATCCCAGCGGGACACCGTTCGCGCCGGAGACAGCTTCGAACAGCGTCGCGATGCCTGATTCCGAGGCGCCCGGCGTCGAGGTGCGCGCGATGTTGTACCGACCGACCAGGACATCGGGGGCGGCATCGGTCGACAGCTTCCCAACACCCAGCGGGAGCGCGAAGTCGGTGTCGACGTAGCCGGTCGTCGAACCGAGGCGGCCGACGGTCCACAGGTTCTCATAGGACCTCGTCCAGAGGATCTGTCCGGTGCGGCCCGAACGACCCCGTACGCGCATGGTCCAGTGGTACCCCGCGTTGATGTCACGCTCGAGGACCTCGAGCGTGATGAGATCGGTCCCGGCGAGAGCGTCGAGCGCGCCCGTCCCGAGCAGGATTCCCCACCCGTCGTAGTCCTGGTTCCAGATCGTGGCGCCGTTCGTGCCCTTGACCCCGGCCACGGTCCTCTCCGAAAGATCGAGCGCGTCCTCTCGCCCGTCCCCGTCGAGGTCGCCCGCAGGCACGAGGACCCGGAAGTCTGAGAAGTCGTGGTCGGCAGAGAGACTCGGCCGGTCGAGCGCAGCGAGCTCGACGGCGGCCGAACGAATCAGCCGGCGGAAGTCGCGCACCGGCGCGTGGGATGTTGGGAAGGTCTCGAGCCGCTCCCGGAAACCGCGCGGCGGACCGGGATCCGCCATCCGACTTGCGCGCGCCTGCTTCGTCCTATCCTCACTGCCGCCGAATGCGCCGGCCTGTGCCATCGTCGCGACAGCGAGCAGTGAGACCAGCGTCCATGAGAGCCACGATGATGAGGGCTTGCCCGCGGGCATCGGTCCTCCCTTCGATGGCGGGAGGGAGGCCACGTCGGACCGATCACCCTCCCGCGTTGCTGCAGGTATTCGCTGTGGGAGACGGCCATCCTTTGTGCATGTGCACAAAGACAGCGGGTCGAGCGGCCGATGGTACGCTCCGCCCGATATGTCGCCCCGCCGGGCTGTCGCGGCCCTGGGACTCGCCGCCATCGCGGTGGCGCTCTTCTACCTGAGCATCTACCCGATCCGGGGCTACCGGCAGCCGCTCGGCTTCGACACCGCGCGCTACCTGTGGCGGAACCGCTGCGTCGCCGACGCCGGGCTCGCCGGACTGCGAGCGTGTGGACCACCGCTGGCGACATCGATGCCGGGCCGGATCGCCTACCCGCTCGTGACGCTCCCGGCCAGGACCGTCCTCGGGGTCGATCGTGCCACCGCGGCGGCTGTTGTGCCTGCGGTCTTCTCACTGGGGATGGGACTGGCGGCGGCAGCCCTGCTGCGCCCCGCCCTGCGCGTGGACCCTGTAACGACCGCGGTTGCCGTCGTCACCGTCGCCACCTCGACGATCGCCGTGCGCCTCGCCGCACCGGAGAGCTACGCGGACAACCTGATCGCCCTCGGCCTCGGGACGGCCGCGCTCGCGTTGGCCGCGGGGCGGAACCTCGGACCATCCGCCCGCGTGACGGCCGCCGTGATGCTTGGCGCGGCGGGTCTCTCCCATTGGCCGACGCTCGCCTTGATCACGCTCGTTCTCTTGGCCGGCGCCGCGCTGCTCCTGCCCGGGGCTTGGCGCGATCGACGGGGCGAGTCGATCCATCGGTCGGCCGCGGCACGCTTCGCCGCGGTTGCCGCCCTCGGGCTCGCCCTGTGGATCGCGGCGACGACGCTGCTCCTCGGGACGGGGCCCGACCGGTTCTTCGCCGCGCCCATGGCCTCACGCGCAAAGCTGGTGCTCGATCGCCAGGCGCACTCGTTCCCCATCACGCTTCCGGCAGCGATGATCGGCGTCGTCGCGCTGCGACGGCGGCGAAGCGAGGGACGCGCCGAGCTCGAGGCCCTGCTCGCCGGCTGGGTCTTGGTCGTCGTCGCGGCGCTCGTGAGATGGGCGCTCGCACCGGCGCTGCCCGAGCTCCTGCGAGCATTCGGGTCGGGTTTCCCGCCGCATCGTTTCGTCGCGATGGCCCTGCCGCTCCCGATGTTGGGCGCGGTCGCGATCGCTTGGACGCGGGGGATCGGGCGCGGAGTCGGAACGGCGCTGCTGCTGTTCGCGATCGCTGGATGGATGGTGATCGGGGGCCGGTCGTGGTGGCGGTCGGAGCCGTTCCTCTCCACGCCACGTCTCACCGAGGCGGCGGTGCTTGCACGGTACCTGGACCGTCAGGTCCCGGCGGGGGTTCCGGTCATCGTCCCCGTCGACGGCGTGGGCGTCAACGCGTTCACCGACCTGTATCAGCTCGCGGACAACCTCCGCGCGGAGCTGCCACCCTCGCGGATCCCGAACGCTTACCTCTATCTCGGACGGACCGAGCAGCTGCTCGCGGGACAGCCGACGTTCGTGGGAGACACTGGCTACGACGCGGCCTCGCGCCACCGCTGGAGCGCGGTCCGCAGGGTTTTCCGGGGGCCGCACGTCGTGGCACTGCTTCGATCGTTCTCGCCAGAGGTCCAGCGCGTCGCGGCGCAGCACCCGACGCGCCGTCTCGCCCGTGACGTCCTGATCCTGCGGGGGCCGACCCCCATCACCCTCGGGATGGGCGCTCCGGTCGCGGAGGTCCGCTCGGTGCTTCTGGCGTGGGCGTATACGGGGATGCTCGTGCTCCTCGGCCTCCTCGGGTGGGGGTGGAGCGGTCGGCTGGCCCGCCAGGATCTGCTCCTGCGTCTGGCCTTGGCGCCTGCCGTTGGGACGGGGGTCCTCGTATGGGGCGGCCTGCTCGCGGACGCGAGCGGCATCTCGCCGGGGGGCCTCTCCGGCACCGTGCTTCTGGCGGGACTCACAGCCGGTGGGCTCTGGTGGGGGCGCCGGTCGAGCGTGGACGGGAACGAGCCCCCGAGCTGATGCCCGGGGGCTCGTCCGATCGGAGCGGCTTCGATCAGCGGCGGCGCCGGAGCCTCATCGCGGCGGCCACGGGGGCGAGACCGAGGAACGGGATCAGCCCGTCCGTCGGTGCCTTGGAACCGCTCTCCTGGCTCGGCGTGGCGGCCTCTCCTCCCAGCCCCTCGGCGTCGTGGACGATCGAGTTCTCGAGGATGAACAGCCCCGAGTAGGTCAGGGCGTAGTCCTTCAGGCCGTAGCGGTGGTCGTTCGCCTCCGTCGGCTTCCCGAGGCCGTTCGTGATCCGGACCTTCCCAGCCCCGAGGGGGAGCTCCCCAACCGCCACCTGCGTCTGGTCGTCGGAGGTGCCGGCGTTGTTGCCGACGGTGCCGACCGTGACCCCGCCTGCGGACTCCCACGCCGTCTTGGTGACCCGTGTCATGGGGGAGGCGCTGTTGCCGATCCCGTAGCCGATGAGCGTGTACTCCGCGAGCTGCCGCGCGTTCTTCCGCAGACCCTGCACCATCGGGTGGCCGAAGTTCCGGATGTTCGAGTACGGCTGGTACACGTTGACGTTGGTGATCGCTGCTGCCGGCAGGACCCCCATCTCGCCGAGCGCGTGGATCGCGCGATCAGTGAGGACGAGGTTGCCGCCACGCTCGACCCAGGCCCGCAGGTTCGCGACGTAGGCGGCCCGGTCGTAGGACCGGCCCAGCGCGTCCGGGGGTGCGATCTGGTCCGCGATCACGAGGGTGTCGACGTCGTCCAGGGCCGCTCCGTCCCGGGCGATCTCGAAGGGAGTGAGCTTCGCCATGCCACCCTTCACGTACTTCGCGGTGTCCTCGAACCAGTCCATGTTCGAGGCGCTGTACGGTCGCTGCGCGACCGGTCGACCGTTCTGTCCGACGCCGTTGCCGCTCGGTCCCGGCAGACGCCCGGCACCGTTCTCGTCATCGTGCCGAACCCGGACGGGATCGAAGACGTACCCGACCTTGCCCTTCGGGTCGATCTGGAAGTCGGCGAACTCCTGCTCCTGGAACATCGCGTAGGCCATCGCGGTCTTGATGATGGCGCGGCTCGCGTTGATGTAGTTCTCCTGAAGCACGACCGACCAGGGCTTCCCGGCGGCACGGATGGACGTGTAGCTGTCCGCATGGTTCAGCGCGATCTCGTAGTCCATGCCCGTCACGCCGAGCTCGTTGGCCATGTAGTCGCCGATGAAGCCGGTGTCGGTGTACCCGAGGGTGTCCCAGACGGTCCCCCACCGGGCGGGCTTCGTCATGACGGTGTTCTTCGGGATCGAGCCGTGGTGGTCCTCGATGCCTTCGCCGGCGTCGCCGCCGGTTGCTTCCTCACCGAGGTTCACGAGGCCGAGGAAGAGCGTGTCGTCCATCACCGACTTCGTCCGCTCGGCGATCGCCATGAGCTGGCGATGCTTGATGGAGTCGAACTGTCCGGCTGGATACATGATGTCCGCCCACGCCCGCGACTGCGATTCGCCGTGGATGTCGGCGCCGTAGGCCATCAGCTCGCCCTTCCCCGCCTCCGCCACCTCGTGCATGAAGCGGTGGCCGAAGTTCATCTCGGACTCGAAGAGCGGGTTCCGCGAGGGGTTGATGTAGCCGACGGTCGGCATCTGCCGGTTCAGGTCCGTGTTCAGGTAGTTGCCGCGGCTGTAGAGGCCGGGCCAGTTGGCCTGGTCGCCACGAGCCCAGCCGTCCATGTTGAAGTTGACGAAGTAGACCGCCTGCTTCCGCAGGATCGTGCGGATCGGGTACGAGTGGAAGTCCGGGTCGACGCCCGTGGTGGACTCGTATCCCGGAACGCCGTCGGCGATGCGATCGCGGGCGGGGTCGTTGCGCTCGGCCCCCATCGCCAGATCCTCGACCGCCCGCAGACCACCCTCGATGCCGCCCTTCTCGTCGCCGTGGACCGAGAGCGAGAAGAGCATCGTGTGCTTGCCGTCGTCCGGCACTTGGTGGTCGGTGAGCTTGACGACCCAGATGTCGTACCCGTCTCCGGTGTCCGTCGGGTCGTGCGAACGCTTGAGGTCGGGACCCACACTGACGGCGTCGTCGTCGCCGTAGTGCTGCCGCAGGTTGAAGACGGAGACCCACCGCGGGTAGAGCTGGGCGAGATACTTGATCCCGGCCTCGAACTCCTTGAACTGCGTTCCCGGCTGCGGCAGGAACTGGACGTAATCACGCGCGATCGCCGCCTCGGGGAAGACGCGGCCACCGCACGCCGCGCGCGGCGGGCCCCCCATGAAGCCGTCGGTGCAGACGGGCGTCGCCGAGGCGTTCGGCACGCCCAGGGCCAGGCCCCCCAC
This sequence comes from Actinomycetota bacterium, assembly GCA_035540615.1. Classification (GTDB taxonomy): domain Bacteria; phylum Actinomycetota; class UBA4738; order UBA4738; family CALAEC01; genus DATLGG01. Next base: position 5,961 of record DATLGG010000294.1, read on the forward strand.
CACCGTCAGCGAGATCGTCGCCGCTCGCAGGAACCGTCGCATCGGTCGCTCTCCTTCGGTCGGATGGCGCTGTGTTCGCTACGGCGGCCCGGAAACCCTGTGTGCAGCTGCACAAATCGGGCGACCGTGAGCGGCGGTCGGAGCGCCGGTGGGAGGAGAGCTGGCGGTGGGATTCGAACCCACGACCTAGCGATTACAAATCGCTTGCGCTACCGGACTGCGCCACGCCAGCGGAGGCTAGTGTACCGGCGCGGTGGGCGCCGCCGGAGAGGCAGCGTCGCGCTCCTCGGCACGGTTCCGCTTGGCCCGCGCCCGCAGGTGGAGGTCCACCTTGCGCTTGATCCGCTGGAGGGCGTTGTCGATCGACTTGACGTGCCGCCCGAGGTAGTCCGAGATCTCGTGGTACGTCTTCCCCTCGACGTAGAGGCGGAGGACCTCGGACTCGAACTCCGAGAGGATCTCCGAGAACGCGACCTTGATGCTCGCGAGCTCCTCGTTGGAGATGACCATGTCCGCGGGATCGGAGGTCTGCACGCTCTTCAGCACGTCGACGAGGACCCGGTCCGCATCGCCGTCAGTGGCGACAGGCTTGGACAACGACACGTAGGTGTTCAGCGGACCGTGCTTCTGCCGGGTCGCGGTCTTGATCGCGGTGATGATCTGGCGGGTGATGCAGATCTCCGCGAAAGCCCGGAACGCGGACTGCTTCGAGGCGCTGAAGTCGCGGATGGCCTTGTACAGGCCGATCATGCCTTCCTGGACGATGTCGTCCCGGTCGGCACCGACGAGGAAGTAGGAGCGCGCCTTCATCCGGGCGAAGTTGCGGTAGCGGCTCAGCAGGACCTCGATGGCCCGCTGATCCCCGTGCCGGTACGAGAGGACGAGCTCCTCGTCAGAGACCTCAGTGGCCTCCAGGTACGGGCCAGTCGCCGTGCTCGCCACCGCCATCCAGGCTCCTCCGGATCTTCGGATCATCCATCGACGCGACGGCGGGCACCTCGCGTTCGGCGCGCTTCCGATTATGCGGCCTCGGCTGCCCGTGGCGCAAGGGGTTGCGCAGGGGAGATACTAGCACGAATCGGGCGTTCCGGTCACGGATTTCCTGCTTCGAGGACTAGTTCTTCCGGGCCATCGGCCCGAGGACGTAGAGGGCGAGCGCGGAAGCGACGGCCACGTTCAGCGAGTCCACACGGCCCAGCATCGGGATCGAAGCAAGCTCGTCGCAGCGCTCCCGAACGAGCCGCGAGAGGCCCGGGCCCTCCGCGCCCGCGACCACGGCGAGCCGCCCATCCGGTGGGTCGAGCTCGTCGATCCGGCGGGGGGCGTCGGCGTCCAGCCCGATGCTCCAGAACCCCGCTTCCTGGAGGCGCTGGATCGCGCGACCGATGTTCGCGACGCGCGCCATGGGCAGGTGCAGCAGCGCGCCGGCGGACGCGCGGACCGCGGCCGCGCTCACGGCGGCCCCCCGGTGACGCCGGCTCACGAGGACGGATGCACCGGCGGCCTCGGCGCCCCGCGCGGCGGCACCGAGGTTCTGGGGGTCGGTGACGCCGTCGAGGACGAGCGCCAGCGCCGATCCCGGCCACTCTCGCCCGGCGAGGTCGGCCTCCCCGAGCTCCGCCGGGAGCCGGACGCGCGCGACCACGCCCTGATGGGGCGGCCCCTGGGCGAGGCGGTCGAG
>DATLGG010000295.1:0-5598 GCA_035540615.1 Actinomycetota bacterium
GCTCGGGGATCGAGAACAGGTCGCGGTACCAGCGAAGCGTGAACCCTTGCCAGGAGAACGAGAGGAACCGCCCCCGGCTGTCGTTGAAGCCGTAGAGGATCATCACGGCGATCGGGAGGAAGAGGTAGCCGATCACCACCCCGGAGTAGACCGGGAGGAACCAGCGCCGCCGCCGCCGCGCGGGAGTGCCGGCCCGGAGCTGGTCACGACGCTCGACCCGGGCGCTCACAGCGAGAGCTCCTCGGTTCCGAGCACCCGGGTGTACAGCGCGACGCCGACGAGGATCCCCGCCATCAGGATGAACGACAGGGCCGCCGCCTCCGGGTAGTCGTTCGCTCGCAGGAACTCGTACTGGATCACGTTCCCGATCATCGTCGTCCCCGTCCCGCCCAGCAGCTCCGCGTTGATGAAGTCGCCGACCGACGGGATGAACGTGAGCAGCGACCCGGCGAACACGCCTGGGAGCGACAGCGGGAAGGTGACGCGCCAGAACGCGGTGGCGCGGCTCGAGTACAGGTCTCCGGCGGCTTCGAGGAGGCTCCGGTCCATGCGCTCGAGGGCGACGTAGAGGGGCAGGGTCATGAACGGGAGGAAGTTGTAGAACAGGCCACCGATGACGGCCACCGGCGTCGCGAGGAAGCGGAACCCGTCAGGCACGAGCCCGATCGCCTTCATCGGCGCGAGGAGGAACCCCTGGTCGGCCAGGATGAACTTCCACGACAGCGTCCGGATGATCAGCGAGACGAAGAACGGCAGGACCACGAGGAACAGGAGCGCGTTCTTCCAGCGGCCGCCGCGCAGCGCGATCGTGTACGCGAGCGGGTAGGCCACGACGAGGCACAGCACCGTGACGATCAGGCCGTAGGTCAGCGACCGCACGAGCTGGACGTCGAACTTCGCGAGCACGTCGGCGTACGTGCTCCAACGCCAGGTCAGCTCGAACCCTCGCTCGACCGTGCCCTCCTGGAGCGAGAGCGAGAGCATCGAGGCGATGGGCACCACGAAGAACGCGGTCAGCCACAGGGCGCCCGGCAGCAGCAGCAGGTAGGGCGCGCGCCGCTTCCTCATCGTCCCCCGGCGCCCGCCGACGCTACGCCTGCGCGACCTCCTGGAACAGCTCGTTCCACTGCTCCTCCTCCTCTTCGTCCAGGACGCGGTAGGAGTGCAGGCGACCCTCCATCTCCGGCGTCGGGAAGACCAGGGGGCTCTCGGCGACCCCGCGCAGGTATTCCGCGTCCTCAGCGTCCTCGGCCTCCTCGGCGTGCTGGAGGATGAAGTCCTTCGCCGCGGGGACCGGAGTGATGTAGTTCACGTACTCGGCGATCTGCGCTGCGATCTCAGGCCGGTAGACGAAGTTCACGAACTCGTGCGCGTCCGCCGGGTGCTCGGCGCCGGCGGGGATCGCCATGTTGTCCGTCCACAGGATCCCGCCCTCCTGGGGGACGACGAAGCGCAGGCGCGGCTTGTCGAACTGCTTCTGGAAGATGTCGCCGGACCACGCCATCGTGATCGCCAGGTCGCCGGTGACGAGCGCGTCCGCGTACTCGTTCCCGTAGTACCCGCGGACGATCCCGCGCTCCCGCTGGTCGAGGAGCTGCTGCTGGACGCGCTCCACGTCTTCGATCGTGGCCTGCTGGGGGTCGACACCGTTGCCGAGCAGTCCGAGGTTGACCGTGTCGCGCATCTCGGTGAACATGCCGACCTTCCCCTTGAAGGCCGGGTCGAACAGGTCGTTCCACGACGTGATCTCGCGCCCGGTGAGCTCGGGGTCGTAGCCGATCCCGGTGATCCCCGACTGCCACGGCACGCTGAAGCGGTTCCCCGGGTCGTAGGAGCGGTCCTGGTAGATCGCTCCGGCCTCCGAGAAGAAGTTCGGGATCCGGTCGTGGTGGAGCGGCTCGAGGTAGTTGTTGCGGATCATCCGCGCGATCAGCCAGTCCGTCACGACGATGAGGTCCCAGCCCGTGGACTGACCGGCGGCGAGCGGCTCGCGGATCGTCCCGTAGAACGACTCGTTGTCGTCGATGACCTCGCGGTGGGAGACCTTGATGCTCGTCTCCTCCTCGAAGTCGGCGATCGTCTGGCTGTTGCCGTCGTCGTCCTGGTCGATGTACAGCGGCCAGTTCGCGACGTTGAGCTCACCCGCGGGCTCACCGAGCGGCGACGGCGACGGCGGCGCCTCCTGGCGCTGGCCGCGGACCCCGCACGCCGCGAGGAACGCCATCATCCCGAGGTACGCCGATCCGCGACCCGCCCGACGCAGCAGCTCCCGCCGGGTCAGCGGATCCGTCATCCGGCCGAACAGGCGCTCGAGTTCAGTCACCGTTTCCCCCTTCCTCCGCCTCCACGGCGAACGTATGCTCCGGTTCCCAGATCAACAGGACGCGGCTGCCGGCGGCCGCCGGACCTTCCGCCGCCGCGCCGCTGTTCTGCGCGTAGACCACGATCGGCTCGGGCGCAGGGCCCCGCACCGAGTACACGTTGCTGACGCCGGCGAACGTGGAGACCTCCACGGTGCCCGCGATGCTGTTGACCCCCTCCGGCGCCGGCGAGCCTTCGGGGAGGAGACGGATCTTCTCCGGCCGGACGCCCACGCGCACGGCGTCGGCCTCGGCGAGGAAGCGGACGGGCACCCGCACCTTCTCGCCCGAGGCGAGCACCACGGTGCCGAGGTCGCCCTCCCGCCCGTGGACCTTCCCGTCCAGCAGGTTCGACGCCCCGAGGAAGCCCGCGACGAACGCCGTGGCGGGCCGCTCGTACACCTCCTGCGGGGGACCGACCTGCTCGACCCGCCCACGGTTCATCACCGCGAGGCGGTCGGACATCGTCATGGCTTCGTCCTGGTCGTGCGTGACGTAGACGAAGGTGATCCCGACCTCGTGCTGGATCCGCTTGAGCTCCAGTTGCATCTGGCGCCGCAGCTTGAGATCGAGCGCGCCGAGCGGCTCGTCGAGGAGCAGGACCTTGGGCTCGTTCACAAGGGCGCGCGCGAGCGCCACCCGCTGCTGCTGGCCGCCCGAGAGCTGCGAGATGCGGCGCCGCTCGAGTCCGGGGAGGTCGACGAGGTCCATCATCTGGCCGACCCGCCGCCGGATCTCGGCTCCGTCGACGCGCTTGCGCCGGAGCCCGTAGGCGACGTTCTCGAAGACGTCGAGGTGGGGGAAGAGCGCGTAGGACTGGAAGACGGTGTTGACGTCTCGCCGGTACGGCGGCAACCCCGCGACGTCGCGGCCCGCGAGCTCGATCGCTCCCGCATCGGGCTCCTCGAACCCGCCGATCAGCCGGAGCGTCGTGGTCTTGCCGCACCCGGAGGGCCCGAGGAGGCTGAAGAACTCGCCGTGCCCGATCTCGAGCGACACGTGGTCGACGGCGACGACCTCGCCGAACCGCTTCATGACGTCCAGGAGCCGGACGTCGGCCTGATCCACGCGCGCCTCCACGATCGTCCCGCCCGACCCTATCGGGCCGTCCGCGGCAGGACCGCGAACGGCAGGGCGGAAAGGTCCTGGGGGCTTTGTACATCCCGGCGGGACTCCGGCGCCACCGTCCTGGGGCCGGGCCGCGGGTCAGGTGAGGTCCGCGCGCTCCGGCTCGTGGTCCTGGGTGTGGAGCTCGAGCTTCCGCTTGATCCGCTGGAGGGCGTTGTCGACGGCCTTCGCGCTGCGCCCGAGGCGACCCGCGATGTCCTCGTAGGACTTCCCCTCGACGTAGAGGTGGAGCACCTCGGTCTCGAACTCCGAGAGGAGCTCGGAGAAAGCCATCCGGATCGCGAGGACGTTCTCGTGCGAGAGGAGCATCTCGGCGGGGTCGGTCATCGCCGGCGCCGGGATGACGTCCGCCAGCGTCCGGTCCTCGCCCTCGGTCTCGCTGACGGGAGTGGCGAGGCTCACGTAGGTGTTCAGCGGGCCGTGCTTGTGGCGGCTCGCGGTCTTGACGGCGGTCAGGATCTGCCGGGTGATGCAGACCTCCGCGAAGGTCCGGAACGCCGCGTCGCCGTCGGCGCGGTAGTCGCGGATCGCCTTGTAGAGGCCGATCATGCCCTCCTGGACGATGTCGTCGCGGTCGGCCCCCGCGAGGAAGTAGGAGCGGGCCTTCAGCCGCGCGAAGTCCCGGTAGCGCTCGAGGAGGGTCTCCATCGCTCCCGGTTCGCCGGCCTGGTAGGCGGCGACCAGATCCTCGTCCGGCGTCTCCCTCGTGATGTCCCGTGCCGTGACGCTCATGCGACCCGCCTCTCGTCGTTGCACCCCGTCTTGCGCTAATCCTCACGGAACGGACAAAGGATGCCCATAGCCACAAGGTGGGGTCTTCGGGTAGTCCATCCGGACCATCCCCCATCTAGCCCATCGGCCGTTCGGCACGGCACCTGAAGGGCGGCCAACTCGTGAAAATTTTCACAAGCGGCCGGTCGAGAGTCGCGAAAACCCTCATCTACCTGCGGAAACGCGTTCTCCCTCTTTTTGACACCTCGGAAGAGCCGTTGATAGAATCGCGCGGCTCATGGGTCGCCGTCCCGAACTTCCCCGGGGAGACGCGTGGCGCGGCGCCGGGATCGCCTGGACCATGACGGCGGAGCTGCTCGCCGCGATCCTCGTCTGGGGGCTCATCGGAGCCGGGATGGACCGCCTCGTGGGCACGGGGAAGCTGTTCCTGGCGATCGGGATGGTCCTGGGGGCGGCGACGGGCATCTACCTGGTCTACGTGAAGCACGGGAGAGACGAGTGACACGACCTGAGCACGCGATGGTGCGGCGAGCGCTGCGGAGCGGCCTGCTCCTGGCGCCGGTTGCCGTGCTGCTCGGCAGCCTCGCCGGGGCGCCGGGCGCGATCTCGGCCGCGATCGGCATCGCCGTCGTCCTCGCGAACTTCGCCGCCCACGGGCTGTCCCTCGCGTGGGCTGCCGGCGTCTCCGTCTCGGCCGTCCACGCGGTGGCCCTCGGCGGATTCGTCCTGCGCATGGGCGTGATCGTCGGGCTGCTGTTCGCCCTCCGCCCGCTGGACTTCTTCTCGCCCCTCGCCTTCGGGCTCGCCGTGGCGGGCGGCACGATCGCGCTCCTCGTCCACGAGGCGCGGATCATGGCCAGCGCGCCCGGCGCCCAGCTCGAGATCCCGCCGGACCCGGTCGCGGTCGCCGCGAGGGATCGCCTTCGCGCCGAGGAGCGGCCGGCATGAGCCTCCTGACGCTCCTCGCCGCACCGAGCCGTCCGCCGGACCCCTTCAAGGCTCCCGGCCTCGAGATCTTCGAGGCGCCCTGCCTCACCGAGTTCGACGCGTTCGGCGTCCACTTCTGCGTGAACCGCGTGACGATCTACATGTTCCTCGCGTCGCTGATCGTGATCTCGCTGTTCGTCGCCGCGGCGAGCCGCAGCGACCAGCTCGTCCCGCGCGGGATCCGCAACTTCGTCGAGGTGGTCGTGGAGTTCGTCCGCAACCAGATCGCGATCGAGGTCATCGGTCCCGAGGGACGGGCGTGGGTCCCCTTCCTCACCTCGATGTTCACGTTCCTGCTCGTCGGCAACCTGTTCGGCGTGATCCCCGGGATCCAGTACCCGATCAACGGACGGATGGCGATCCCCGCCTTCCTCGCGATCCTGACCTGGGT
>DATLGG010000296.1:0-2807 GCA_035540615.1 Actinomycetota bacterium
TGTTCTTCCAGAAGGACCTCGGGTCCTCGCTGCTGTTCTTCGGCCTCGTCGTGACGATGCTGTGGGTGGCAACGGCGCGCAGCGCCTACCTCCTGATCGGGGGGACGATGTTCGCGGCCGGCGCGTTCATCGCGTACCAGGTGTTCGGGCACGTGCAGGATCGGATCACGATCTGGCTGCACGCGCTCGACCCGCGCTACATCCAGGACGAAGGGTTCCAGGTCGCGCAGTCGCTGTTCGCGATGGCGACCGGAGGGATCACCGGCACCGGGCTCGGGGAAGGCCGGCCCCAGGACATCCCCGACGCTCCGACGGACTTCGTCTTCGCCGCGATCGGGGAGGAGCTCGGGCTGCTCGGAACGATGGCGGTCCTGCTCCTGTTCGTCCTGCTGATCGCGCGCGGCTACCGGACGGCGCTCACGCGGGCCGACGGGTTCGGCCAGCTGCTCGCCACGGGGCTCGCGACGATCCTCGCGCTCCAGACCTTCGTGATCGTCGGCGGGGTGACGCGCCTGATCCCCCTCACCGGGATCACCCTGCCGTTCGTCTCCTACGGGGGATCGAGCCTCGTGGCGAACTTCGTGCTCCTCGCCCTGCTCGTGCGCACCTCGGCGGGCCCATCCAAGGACGAGGCCGCCTGATGGAGCGGCAGATCCGCCGTCTGGCGACCGGGGCGCTCGTGCTCTTCGGCCTCCTGGCGGTCAACGTCAACTACATCCAGGTCGTCGCGGCCGAGCGGCTGGCGAACCATCCCGCGAACAAGCGGCTCCTGATCCAGGAGTACGACGTCCAGCGAGGCCAGATCCTCGCGGCGGACCGCCGGACCGTCCTCGCGCGGAGCCGGGCGACGAAGGGCGACCTGAAGTACCTCCGTCGGTACCCCGACGGGCAGCGCTACGCCCACATCACCGGGTACTACTCGTTCGTCTTCGGCCGGAGCCGGCTCGAGCAGGGGTTCAACGACGTCCTCTCCGGGCGCTCGGCGGAGCTGCTGCCACAGCGGTTCATCGACGAGATCCTCGGCCGCGACCAGCGCGGCGGGACGCTCGTCCTGTCGATCGATCCCCGCGTCCAGGAGGCCGCCGAGAGCGGGCTCGCCGGGCGTCGGGGGGCGGTCGCGGCGGTGAACCCGCAGACCGGCGAGGTCCTCGCACTCGTCTCCCACCCCACGTACAACCCGAACCGCCTGTCCTCGCACGACGGGAAGCAGATCCGCCGCGCGTGGGAACAGCTGAACGCCGACCCGCAGAAGCCGCTCCGCTCGGGGGCGACCGACGAGTTCTTCGCCCCCGGCTCCACCTTCAAGGTCATCACGGCGGCGGCCGCCCTCGAAGACGGGATGTCGCCGGAGGACACGCTCCCGAACCCGCCGGCGCTGGATCTTCCCCAGACCGACCGTCAGCTCCACAACTTCGGCGGCGGCCAGTGCCCCGGCGGCTCGCGGATCACGCTCGCGCAGGCGTTGCAGGTCTCGTGCAACGTCTCGTTCGGGCAGCTCGGGCTCGACCTCGGCGGGGAGAAGCTCGAGGAGCAGGCGCGTCGCTTCGGGTTCATGGAGGAGATCCCGTTCGACATCGCGTTCCAGGAGGGGCAGTTCCCCGACCCTGCCGGATTCGCGCAGAACCAACCCGGCCTCGCGTTCTCGGCGATCGGACAGCAGGACATCCGCGCGAACGTGTTGCACATGGCTCTCGTCGCCGGCGCGATCGGCAACCGCGGGACGATGATGGCGCCGAAGCTCGTCACGGAGATCCGCGACCCATCCGGCAGGGTCCTGCGCCGCCTCGAGCCGCAGGTCTGGGGCGAGCCGATGAGCGGGCGGAACGCGCGCGACCTCACCGCGATGATGCAGGCGGTGGTCGAGGCCGGGACCGCGACGGCGGCGCAGATCCCCGGGGTGGCGGTAGCCGGCAAGACCGGCACCGCGCAGGACCCGGGAAGCGACCCGCACGCCTGGTTCATCTCCTTCGCGCCGGCGGAGCGACCCACGGTGGCCGTCGCGGTCGTGGTCCTCGGTGGAGGGGACCTCGGCAGCGAGGCGACCGGCGGCGCGCTCGCGGCTCCGATCGCTCGCCAGGTGATGGAAGCGGCGCTCCGCTGATGGCGGGACGGATCCTCGGGGACCGCTACGAGCTCGGCCCGGTCGTCGGCCGGGGCGGGATGGCGACCGTCTACCGGGCGCGCGACCGGGTCCTGCACCGCGAGGTGGCCGTCAAGGTCCTCCAGCCGCAGCTCGCCCGCGACCAGGAGTTCATCGAGCGGTTCCGTCGCGAGGCCCGCGCCGCCGCAGGGCTGAGCCACCCGAACATCGTCGGGGTGCACGACCACGGCTCCGACGGCTCGGACCACTTCATCGTGATGGAGTTCGTCGAAGGCCGGACGCTCGCGGAGGTGCTGGACGAGGAGGGGGCGCTCGAGACGGGTCGTGCCATCGCGATCGCCACCGACGTCGCCGCCGCCCTCTCGGCCGCCCACGAACGGGGGCTGGTCCACCGCGACGTCAAGCCCGCGAACATCCTGCTGACCGACCGCGGGCGCGTCATGGTGACGGACTTCGGGATCGCCCGAGCCGCGACGTCGCAGGGGCTCACGATGACCGGGACCGTTCTGGGGACCGCGTCGTACCTCTCGCCGGAGCAGGCCCGGGGCGAACCGGTCGACGAGCGATCCGACGTCTACTCCCTCGGCTGCGTGCTGTACGAGATGCTCACCGGCGAGCCGCCCTTCGCCGCCGATTCGCCGGTCGCCGTGGCGGCCCTCCACGTGAACGCCGATCCTCCCCGGCCGTCGGCCCACCAGCCCGGGGT
>DATLGG010000297.1:0-6128 GCA_035540615.1 Actinomycetota bacterium
GGCGACGCTCGTCGAGCTGGGAGCGGTCGTGCGCGGCCCCGCTCCCCGCGCACGACCGCTCCCAGCTCGACGAGCGTCGCCGGGTCGAGGTCCCCGCGCTCGATCGGGATGACGAGGTCCCCCGCCTCCGCCAGCGCCGCCTCCCGCGTCTCCACGGCCACGAGGGCGGCGCGCAGGACCGTCTCGCCGTCGACCTCGCGCGCGTCCGGACGATAGGCGCCGACGGCGTTCACGTGAGCGCCCGCGCGCAGGTTCCGCCCGGTGAGGACGGGGGTCGTGCTCGTCGTGCAGGTGCAGACGATGTCCGCCTCCGCGACCGCGTCGGTGCCGGCGACCGCGGCATCGAGGCCCGCCGCCGCCGCCTCGTCCGCCAGCCGGCGCGCCCGATCCGGCGAGCGAGAGATCACGCGGACCCAGCGGATCGGCCGAACCGCGCGCATGGCCACGAGGTGCGCCCGCGCCTGCACGCCCGCCCCGAACAGGACCAGCCTCGAGGCGTCCGCCCGTGCCAGGTGCCGCGTGGCGAGCGCGGAGACGGCCGACGTTCGCAGGGCGGTCAGCGCCGCGCCGTCGATGGCCGCCACGGGCGCCAGCGTCGCCGGCGAGAACAACACGTACACCGCGTGGATCAGCGGGAGCCCGCGGCCGGGGTTGCCGGGGTTCAGCGTCACGAGCTTGACCCCGAGGCCCGGCGCCCCGTGCGCCGGCATGAGCAACAGGTCGCCGCCGTCGAGCTCGACGTGCCCCCGCAGGGGCGCCTCGGGACGCTCCTCGGAAGCGAAGGCAGCGGCCAGGGCCTCGACCGCGTCGGAGATCGGAAGCGAGCGGGAGAGCTCCTCCCCGTCGATGAACGGGAGGGTCATTCCAGCTCGCCCAGGTATGCCTCCTGCATCTGGGGGTTGTTCTTGAGGTTCTCCGCCGTGTCGGCGAGGACGATGCGCCCCGTCTGGATCGCGTAGCCGCGGTGGGCGACGGACAGCGCCATGTTGGCGTTCTGCTCGACGAGGAAGATCGTCGTCCCCTGGCGGTTGATCTCGGCGATCGTCTCGAAGACCTGCTCGACGAGGATCGGCGCGAGCCCCATCGAGGGCTCATCCATCAGGAGCACGTGCGGCCGCGCCATCATCGCACGGCCGATCGCGAGCATCTGCTGCTCGCCGCCGGAGAGCGTTCCCGCCCGCTGGGTGATCCGCTCGCGCAGACGAGGGAAGAGGCCGAGGATCCGCTCCAGGTCGCCCTGGATCTCGGTCTTGTCCCGGCGCAGGTTCGCCCCGATCTCGAGGTTCTCGCGGACCGTCATCCGACCGAAGAGGCGACGGTTCTCCGGCACCATCGTCAGCCCGCGCGAGACGACCTGCGTCGTGACGAGACCGTCGATCCGCTGGCCCTCGAAGATGATCTCGCCCTTCCAGGGGTGCGTCAGGCCAAGGATCGTCCGCAGCGTGGTCGTCTTGCCCGCGGCGTTCGAGCCGAGCAGACAGACGATCTCGCCCTTGCGGATCTCCAGGTTCACGTCCTCGAGGACGCGGACGGGCCCGTAGGACGTGCTGACGTCGCGGAGCTCCAGGATGACGTTGCCGTTGCGCTCGGTCACTTCTGCTTCCCCAGGTAGGCTTCGATGACTCGCTGGTTGCTCGACACTTCCTCGTAGGTGCCTTCGGCGATCTTCTGCCCGTAGTCGAGGGCGACGACGCGGTCGGAGATCCCCTTGACGACCGCCATGTCGTGCTCGATCAGGACGACGGCGTAGCCGCGCTCGTCGCGCAGGCGCCCGATCAGCTTGATCAGGTCCTTCTTCTCCTGCGGGTTCATCCCCGCCGCCGGCTCGTCGAGGAGCAGGAGCTTCGGCTCGGTCGCCATCGCCCGGGCGATCTCGAGGCGTCGCCGGTCGGCGTAGGCGAGCTCGGCCGCGAGCTGCTCTTCCCGGAAGCCCGTCAGCACGTCGCCGAAGAAGGACAGCATCTCGCGTGCCTTCCGCTTGATCTCCTCCTCCTCCCGCTTCGTGTGCGGGAGACCGAAGACGGCGCCCGTCACGCCGGACCGGGTCCGCGCGTGCTGCCCGACCATCGCGTTCTCCAGGACGGTCATGTTCGGGAAGAGCCGCACGGACTGGAAGGTGCGCGCGATCCCGAGCTTCGTGATCTGGTTCGGCTTGAGGCCCACGAGGTTGTGCCCGTCGAAGATGATCTCACCGCTGTCGGGCTCGTAGAAGCCGGTCACGATGTTGAACAGCGTCGTCTTGCCCGCGCCGTTCGGGCCGATCACGCCGACGATCTCTCCGGCCTCGGCGTGGAAGTCCACGCCGTCGACCGCCCGGACGCCGCCGAAGCGTCGCGCCAGCCCCGTGACCTCGAGCAGGCTCACCCTTCCTCCTTCTCCGCCGTCACGATCACCGGTTCCGGCGCGGGCCCGCCGCGCTCGTACTGATCCTCCTCGCTCTCCTGGACGTGCAGCTCCTGGAGACGCCGCCGGTTGGGGATGAGCCCCTCCGGCTTGTAGATCATGATCGCCACGAGGATGGCGCCGTAGAGCAGGAGCCGGTACTCCGCGAACTCACGCAGGAGCTCCGGCAGCCCGACGAGCACGAGCGCTCCCACGACGACCCCGGGGATGCTCCCCATGCCGCCCAAGACGATCACCGCCAGGACGTTGATCGAGACGAGCAGGTGGAAGCTGTTCGGGAAGATCGACCCGATCTTCGCCGCGAAGAACGTCCCGCCGAGGCAGCCGATGCCGGCGCCCATCGCGAACGCGAGGAGCTTGTACTTGATGACGCTGATGCCCATCGCCTCGGCGACCGACTCGTCCTCGCGCATCGCGGCCCAGGCGCGGCCCACGCGCGATTCGACCAATCGGAAGGAGATCCAGGCGGCCACCAGGGCGAAGATGAAGATCACGTAGTAGATCCGCTCCGGATCTCGCAGGTTGAGCGCCTCAGGCGGGCGGATCGCCGGGATCTGGATGATCCCCTGCGCCCCGCCGAGCCACTTCGCGAGCCAGTCCGACAGGACGAGGGTGCGGATGATCTCTCCGAACCCGAGCGTGACGATCGCGAGGTAGTCGCCGCGCAGCCGCAGGACCGGCGCTCCGATGAGGACGCCGGAGATCACCGCGATGATCACGACCAGCGGGAGGGCGAACCAGAAGTTCGTCGTCCAGCCCTGCTCCGCGTAATTGAGGTTCTGAACGCCGCCGCCGGTCTCGACGACGAGGAACGAGGCGCGAGAGGTGAAGATCGCCATCGCGTAGGCGCCCACCGCGAAGAAGGCGACGTAGCCGAGGTCGAGGAGTCCCGCATAGCCGACGACGATGTTCAGCCCCAGACCCAGCAGGATGTATAGCCCCACCGTCCCGAGGACGTCGCTGATGAACGGCCCCGCGATCGGCGGGAGGATCAGGAAGATCCCCGCCGCCGCCGCCGCACCGGCGAGGGCGATCTGGGATGACGGCCGTGTTCCCTCGGCCCTCGCGCGCCGGCCGGCCGCGACGGACAGGATCAGTCCCGCGACGTTCAGCAGGAGGAGGAACAGGAGGAACAGGGGGATGACCTCGGCGTTCGCGAAGTTCATGACGACGATCACGACCGCGAGGACGAACCCCGAGACGCCGAGCCACATCGTCACCCGGTCCAGCTGGGAGACCTCCTGCGCCCTGCCACGCGGGGGAGCCACCGCCGCGCCTTGCCGGTCCTCGGGTTGACGCCACGCCAGCGCGAGGGCGATCCCGAGGGTCAGGACGAGGACGATGATCGCTCCGGTGACCGTGAGGCCTCCCCGCGAATAGAGCCACTCGCTCGGCAGCTCGAGCCCGACGAAGATCGGCCGCAGCAGCGGCTCCATCATGCTGACGAGCAGCGTGGTCGCGAGCGCGGTCACCACCGGGCGCCGCGTCCGGCGTGAGAGGAGGACGAAGGCGGCTCCGAGCCCGGCGATCAGCGCGGAAGCCCCGACGATGATGAGCGCGGCGACGGCCGTGCCCTGCTCGCCGAACAGGATCGTGTCCAGGAGCGTGCCCGAGACCGCGATCAGGACCTCGCGGGGATTGATCCCCGACGCCAGGAGGGTCTTGAGCACGACGACCGTGAGCGCGAGGAGCGCGCCGGAGATCGCCCCCGCCGCCAGCCCCCGAAGCACGGGGGAGCCGCGTCGGGGCTCACCCTTGCGGCCGCGACCCGCGAGGTACCCGGTCAGGAGGAGCGCAACGATGAGCATCGTCCGGCTGAGCTGCAGCAGCCCCTCGCCCGTCGCGCCCGTGATGACGTTGCGCGTGTGGAAGCGCTCGACGATGCCCGTCAGGGCGAGGTAGATGAGCACCACCCCGCCGATCAGCCCGATGTTGACGAGCCGCCGCGTCGGCGACGTGACCCGCGCTTCGGACTCGGGAACGTCGAAGGTGCCGGTGACCTCACCCATCGCCTACGCCCTCTTCTCCTCGGCCGACCCGAAGATGCCTCCGGGCCGGAAGATCAGCACGAGCACCAGGATCCCGAACGCCACGACCGGCTGGAGCTGGTGCGGGGCGGGGACGTTCGCCCCCGTGAGGAAGAGCGACGGGCCGACGGCCTCGAGGATGCCGAGGATCAGGCCGCCGACGCCCGCTCCGGTCACGCTCCCGATGCCCCCGAGGACGGCGGCGGTGAACGCCTTGATCCCCGGGACGAACCCCATGTCGAAGATGACCTGCGGGAACAGGAAGACGTACAGGATCCCGGCCGCGCCGGCGAGCATCCCGCCGATCGCGAACGTCGTGACGATCGTCCGGTCGACGTTGATGCCCATGAGCGCCGCGATCTCCTTGTCCTCACCGACCGCGCGCATCGAGCGGCCGGTCCGGGTGCGCGAGATGAAGAGATAGAGCCCGACCATGAGCAGAAGGGCTCCGACGATGACGACCACCTGCGTCCGAGCGATCGGCATCCCGAAGATGTTCCAGCGGCCCTGAAGGATCCCGGGCGTCGGGTACCCCTTCGCCTGTGCGCCGTAGAGCCCGCGGAAGGTGTATTGGAGGAACAGGGACGCACCGATCGCGGTGATGAGCGGAACCAGCCGCGGCGCCCCTCGGAGCGGACGGTAGGCGACGCGTTCGAGCGTCACGGCTACCAGCGTCGAGACGGTGGCCGAGACGAGCAGCAGGATGATGATCGCGAGGATCGGGTTCGAGTCGAGGAAGCCGGCCTGCGCCATCGCCCGTGCGACGAAGAACGAGGTGAACGCACCCGACATGAAGACCTCGCCGTGGGCGAAGTTGATCATGAACAGGATGCCGTAGACCAGCGTGTATCCCATGGCGATGAGCGCGTAGACGCTCCCGCGGGCCACGCCGGAGATCACGAAGTTGCGCCAGTCCTGGGGGCCGTAGCGCCCGGTGCGGAGCGTGCTCATCGTCCCGAGCACCACCCCCAGCACGATGAGGATGCTCAGGATGACGAGGATCGTGCCCCGGACAGGGATGCGCTCCGGCAGGAACCCGAGGCGTCGCCTCGGTCGCGGCCGCTCCGGCGTTGGCTTGGTCTGGTTGGTCGTCTCGTTGGCCATCGTTCGTTCCGGTAGGGGCAGGGCTGCGGGTGGGCCGTTTCCGGCCCACCCGCAGCGGACCTACCCGACGTGCAGGGTCGTGCTTAGCCGAGCTCCGCCAGGTTGTACTCCTTGGAGAAGATCGCGTCGCCGAAATCTCCGTCCTTCACCTGGTGGATCGCCATGACCGCGATCTGCTGGCAGTCGCCGTTCTCGTCGCAGCTCAGGGTTCCGGTGATGCCCTCGAACCCCTGCGTGTTGAACAGCGCGTCCCGCAGCTCCTGGCGCGGGATCTGCAGGCCGCCGTCCTCGCCCTCGATCGCGACCTGCTCGATCGCGTCGAGGATCATGTTCGTGGCGTCGAACGCGTGGGCGTGGAACACCGACTGCGGCTTCTCGCCGAACTTCTCCTCGTACGCGGGGAGGAACTCGTTCTTGTAGAAGTCGCCACCCGCGAAGGCGCTGAGGTCCGGTCCGGAGATGTAGACGCCCTCGGCCGCGTCACCGGCCGCCTCGATCCAGTCCGGGGTGAACATGCCGTCCGACCCCCCGAGGTCGGTGTTCTCCAGGCCCGAGGTCTCGCGCGCCTGCTGGGTCAGGAGCCCACCCCTGTCT
>DATLGG010000298.1:0-2261 GCA_035540615.1 Actinomycetota bacterium
GTCCGGCGTCGGCCGGGCTCTTCATCGACCCGCGCGACCCGGCCCTCGGTGTTCCCCTGCTCTACGCGACGACCGGTCGGACCGGCCTCGACGTCTTCGACCTCTCGCGACCACACGAGCCCGTCCGGCTCGGGTCCTGGAGCGGCGCCGGCCTCGCCGACGTCGAGGTCGTGGCCTCGCCGGCCGGGCGGACCGTCTACGCGGCGACCGAGTACTGGTTCGGCTCGACCACGGCCCCACGGATCGTCGAGCTCGATGCCGGCGACCTCGGCGCGATCGTCCAGCGCCGGCGGTTCAGCCCCGGCGACCCGCCCTACCCCGGCGGGATCCCATGGCGGGTCCAGGGTCTCGAGGCCGCGGGCGACTACCTCTACGTGGCCCACTCCCACGCGGGGCTCGGGATCCTCCACACCTGCTGCTTCACGGATCCGCCACGCGGCTCGACGACCGACCTCGGAGAGGGCAACACCGGGGGCGAGCTCGGGTCCCTCTCCCCGTACGCGATGGACGTGGAGCTCCTGGGCGAGACGATCCTCGTCTCCGATGCCTCGACCGGCGTGCTCAGCGCCTTCGACTTCGACCCGATCTGGCGCCACCCCGAGGACGAGCTCTAGTCCCGCCATCGCGCGGCGGGCCGCACGCCAGATTTGTGCGGTTGCACAAAGGAGCGCGGCCATGCCGCAGAGAACCCTCCCGGTAGCCGACGAAGGGGGGACACCGGATGCGACGCGGGCTCCGCGGCCTGATCTTGCTTTCGCTCCTGCTGGGACTGCTGCCGGCCACGAGCATCGACGCCCAGGGCGTCGAGTGCCCGACCGTGGAGCCACCGAAGCTGGAGTTCGACACGCCCACCTACATCGACCGGGATCGAGCCGGGGGCGAGCCCGTCAGCATCGTCGCGGAGGACGGCTCGATCAGCGTCTCCGCCCACGCCGGCACGACCCACATCTACAAGAACCCCGAGGCCGCAGGCGGTGCCGGCGACTTCCTCGTCGGCTACACGAACCAGACCCTCAACTGGCGCTCGGTCGACGGCGGCAAGACCTGGCGGTACATCGGGCTCGCCGGGCTGCGGGAAGGCCCTCACACGGTGACCTCGACCGGGTTCTCCGACCCCGACTTCGCGATGGACATGGGCGGGCGCATCTACAACACGGAGATCGACCTCGCGAACGTGGCGGTCTTCTCGAGCGTCGACGACGGCCAGTCCTACCCCTTCGGCAACCCGGAGGCGGCGAGCGGCGACCGCCCCTGGCTGATCGGTGGTGAGCCCGACGAGGTCTACCTCTACGTCAACCTGCCGAAGACGTTCTGGCGTTCGACCAACGGCGGGCTGACGTTCTCGCTGCTGCCGACCCCGCCGATCAACGCGAAGGGCTACCGCGACCCGCGCAACGAGCGCAACGGTCTGATCGGCCCCGTCGGCACGAACGGCATCGCGATCTCCTCGAACAAGGGCCAGTCCTGGACGACGTACAACGGCGCGAACCTCGGGCCGAACGTCGACTTCTTCGGGTCGCTCGCCGTCGACAAGGCCGGCCACGCCTACAAGATGGCCGCGGGCGGATACTCCGGCAGCACCGACACGACGCCCAACGGCATCGTCACCTACAACTACTTCGACCGCGACACGAACCGCTGGGGTCAGCGCGTGACGATCCCGACCCCGCCGGGCGACGCCCTCTGGCCGTGGCTCGTAGCCGGTGACGACGGCCGGGTCGCGCTGACCTGGTACCAGTCCCTCGCGGGGAAGCCGCGCGAGTTCTACGCCTTCGTGGCGTACACGCACAACGCCCGCGGGACCACGGTGACGTGCGAGGACGGGAGCACGAGGTTCATCCCGCCGCAGTTCACCGTCGTGAACGCGAGCCAGCGGCCGATCCACGTCGGCGCGATCTGCCTCGACGGGACCGCCTGCAACTGGAACCACGGCACCAACTGGGACAACGGCGACCGTCGGCTCGGTGACTTCTTCACGATCAACCACGACCACGAGGGCAACCTGTTCGTGGTCACGACCGACACGATGCTGAAGAGCCCGACCGGTGGACCGAAGCCCGTCGGCAACCCGCTGTTCATCAAGCAGAAGACGGGCGACAGGATCCTCGCGCAGCCGGCTCCCACGCGGAAGACCCGCTGCCTGTGGCCCCTGCCGAGCTGCTGAGGGGTACGACGATGACGACGATCCGGATGCGGAGCCTCAGCATCGCCCTCCTGCTCGCGGCGGGGCTCGCCGTGCCGGCCTCGGCCGCGGCCCCGCC
>DATLGG010000299.1:0-5825 GCA_035540615.1 Actinomycetota bacterium
CCCTGGGACGGCCCTGGGTCCGCCCGCACCTCGTCGCGCTGGTGCGTGAGGTGGCCGAGGGGATGGAATTCGATCTGGCCGCGCTCGAGTCGCGGCTCCGCGACCTCGACTCCCCCGATCCCACCGCGCTGGCAGAGGCGCTCGGCGACCCGAGCGAGCTCTTCGGCGGCGAGATGACCGACGAGCGCCGCCTGCTGCTCCGGCGGGTGCAGGCGTTCCTCGCCGCGGCCGAGGGGTACGCGGATCACGTGACGGACATCGCGGCTCGCGACCGGCTCCCGTCCTTCGGGCGGATCCACGAGGCCGTGCGACGCCGGCACGAAGGCCGACCGGAGGAGGAGCGGATGGTCGAGCGCCTCCTCGGCCTCGACGTCGTTCCCGAGCACTACCGGCTCGGGCGGACGTTCTGCGACCGCGTCGCCGAGGTGACCGACGAGCCGACGCTCGCTCGGATGTGGGGCTCGACGGACTCGATGCCGTCGATGCCGGAGCTCGAGGAGCCGACGCTCTGGCTCGCTCGCATGGCCTGACCTCGGCTATCCTGCCGACGTGTCCAGGGCCGAGCTCGTGTTCGCGAACGTCCTCGACGGCCGTCACTACGATGCCGAAGGCGTCGGAGGCCAGCCGCTCGTCTACGTGATGAGCCTCCCGGCGCGCGCGACGCCGTTCGCGGTCGTGCGCCACTGGAAGGCGCCACAGGGGATCGCCACGGAGCACTTCGAGCTGGTGGCCCCCTCGGGCCGCGTCGCGTACGCGAGCGAGCCGCGGGCCAGGCGCTTCCCCGGGCAGATGGACCTCACCGAGCTGATCGACGTCGTCGACGACGCGGTCTTCGGGGAGATCGGGATCTACGTCGCGTCGTTCCTGATCGACGGCGACGTCGAGGGGCAGGTCGACTTCCAGGTGTTCCTCGCGGCGGCTCCGCAGAAGCTGCCGAAGGACGTCGAGGACGCGCTGAAGAAGTCCGACGTGATCTGGGTCGGCGCCGAGGGCAACGGCAGCCACCCGGTCCCCACGTGGTTCGTCTACCGCCAGGGCCGGATCTACGTGCTCCACGGCTCGCGCGATCGCGGCGAGCAGGAGATCCCTGGCCTGCCGGAAGCCGAAGAGGTGACCGTGGTCACGCGCCGGAAGGGACGGGAGACGCGGGCGGACCGCTTCCCCGCGTCGGTCCGGCTGATCCCCCCGCAGAGCCCCGAGTTCGACCAGGTGGGCGCCTTCCTGGCCGACCGCCGCCGCGACCGCCACATCCCGCCGGGCCAGGCGATCGCGGCCTGGCGCCAGGCCGGCCTCCTGATCGCCGAGCTGACCCCCGCGATCCCGGCCTAGGTGCCGCCGGCGCCTTCGTAGGCCTTCCCGGCGGCGGCCGGAGGATGGACGCGTCCCACGAAGCCGGCGATCGCGATGATCGTCACGACGAACGGGATCATCCTGATGAACTGCTCGGGCAGGAGCGAGATGATCGGCGCGTCGGAGAGGCGCAGGGGGATCGCCTGGGCGAAGCCGAACAGCAGCGCCGCGACGAGGAGGCGCTTCGGCTGCCAGTTCCCCAGGATCAGCGCGGCGAGCGCGATGAACCCGAGTCCCTGCGTCTGCCCCTCGCGGAAGAGGCCGTTGATCTCGACGGCGAGGAACGCCCCGGCCAACCCGGCGAGCAGTCCCGAGATCCCGACGCCCGCGTAGCGGAGCGGCGCGACGCGCACGCCGAGCGTCCGCGCCGCCTCGGGGTTCTCGCCGACGGCGCGGAGCCGGAGTCCGAACCGCGTGCGGTTGAGGGCCCACACGGCCGGGATCGTCACGAGCAGGGCGAGGATCACGACCGGCGACATCGCCTGGAACGCGCGCCCGAGCCCGAGCGGGAGCGATCCGAGGAGCGGGATGTCCCACGCGTCGAGGCGTGGGATGCCCGGATCGGACTGCGTCGCCTGCCCGAAGAAGACCTGCGAGAGGAAGCGCGCGAGGCCGATCGCGATCAGGTTGATGATCACGCCCGAGACGATGTGGTCGACCCGGAAGGTCACCGTCGCGAGGGCGTGGATCATCGAGTAGACGAAGCCGGACAGGGCACCGATCGCGAGGCCGGCGACGGGGCCGAACGTGACCGTCCCCCACGCCCCGGTGACGGTCCCGACGATCATGATCCCCTCGAGCCCGATGTTCACGATGCCGGAGCGCTCGCTGAACAGGCCGCCGAGGCCGGCGAGGTAGACGATCGTGAAGTACCGCAGGCCAATCGCGATCGCGGCGCCGAGGTCGAGGAGCGGCATCAGGCCGGCGCCTCCGCCCGCTCGGCGGCCCGCAGCCGCCGGCTCCGCAGCCGCCGGTTCACGACCTCGTACGCGACCACGACCGCGAGGATCAGCACGCCCTGGAGGATGATGATGATCTCCGTGGGCAAGGCGCTCGTGACGGCGACGCCGTCCTGTCCGCGTGCGAGCGCCCCGACGAGGATCGCCGCGAGCAGGATCCCGAACGGATGGTTCCGGCCGAGGAAGGCGACCGCGATCCCGGCGAACCCGAGCCCGCTCTCGTAGTTCGACCCGAGGTAGCCCTTGTCGACCAGCAGGTGGTTCAGCCCGACGAGCCCGGCGAGCGCCCCGGAGACGAGGAAGATCTTCAGCTGGGTGGCGCCGACCGAGATGCCACCGGCCTCCGCGGCCCCGGCCGTGGCGCCGACCGCGCGAACCTCGTAGCCGAGGCGCATCCGGTACAGCAGGAGCCAGCAGACGAGGCACGCGAGGATCGCGAGCGGGAAGAGCCACGAGAGCTGGACCGAACCGGGGAGGTCGAGGCCGAGCGTGGGCGCGAGGTGCGGGATGCGCGCGTGCTCCGCGAAGATGTCGGTGCGCAGGTCGATCAGCCCGGTCTCGGAGGTCCGCAGCGGGCCGAGCAGGGCCCACGCCACGAGGCTGACCGCGATCAGGTTCATCATGATCGTCGTCACGACCTCGTGTGCGCCCGTCGTCACGCGCAGGATCCCCGGAACGGCCGCCCAGGCCGTCCCCGCGAGCATCGCCGTCACGATCACGATGGGAACGAGGACCGGGCCCGGCAGGAAGTCGAGGTGGAGGGCCGCGGCCGACGACGCCATCATCGCGACCTTGTACTGACCCTCGACGCCGATGTTGAAGAGCCCCGCCTTGAAGGCCACGGCGACGGCGAGTCCCGAGAAGACGAGGGGCGTCGCGTTCGCGAGGACGCGCCCGACGTCGGAGAGGCGGCGCGTCGAGAAATCCCAGATCGTCCAGTAGATGAACAGCGGGTCCTCGCCGAACGCCCGGATGATGACCGCACCGACGAGACCGGCGACGACGAACGCGCCGAGGAGCGCGAGCGCCTGGCCGCCGAGCGACTCGAGCCACGGTGGCGCCGTGCGTCGAGCCGCCGGCTTCGCCATCAGGCGGCCCCGCTCGCCGCGCCGCCGGTCATCCCGACCCCGACCTCCTCGGCCGGCGCGTCGGGGCCGTACTCGCCCGTCAGCCGCCCCTCGTAGATCGTCACGATGCGATCCGACAACGCGTAGATCTCGTCGAGCTCCGAAGAGATCAGCAGGACCGCCGCGCCGCGCGCCTTCTCCTCGAGGATGCGCCGCCACACCGACTCGATGGCCCCGACGTCCAGGCCGCGCGTCGGCTGGTGCGCGACGAGCAGCGCCGGCTCGTCCTCGAGCTCCCGCGCGAGGATCAGCTTCTGCTGGTTGCCCCCCGACAGCGTCGCCGCCTGGGTCGCGATCCCTCGAGCCCGGACGTCGAAGCGATCGACGAGGCGAGATGCGAGCTCCTTGATCCGGCGGATCGACAGGAAGCCGAAGCGCCGCACGTAGCGGCCGCGGGACTGCTTCCCGAGCAGCGCGTTCTCCCACAGCGTCATGTCGAGGACGAGGCCGCGGTCGTGGCGGTCCTCGGGGACGTACGCGACGCCCATCGAGCGGATCTCGTCGATCGGTCGCCCGGCGGCGTCGCGCCCTCGGATCAGGAGGCGTCCCGCGGCCGGGGCACGGAGGCCGACCACCACCTCCGCGAGCGCCGATTGTCCGTTCCCCTCGACGCCCGCCACCCCGACGACCTCGCCCGCTCGGACCGAAAGGTCCAAGCCGCGCAGCGCACCGTCCACCTCCACGCCCTCGAGCCGCAGGATCTCCTCCCCCCGCTCGACGCGCGGCTTCTCGAGGCGGAACAGTACCGGCCGGCCGACCATCATCTCGGCGAGCCGCTCCTTCGACGTCTCCGCGGGGGTCGTCTCGCCCACGACCCGCCCGCGCCGGAGGACCGTGATGCGGTCCGCGATGGAGCGCACCTCGTCGAGCTTGTGGCTGATGAACACGATCGTCTTCCCCGCGTCCCGCATCGCGCGGAGGTTCCCGAACAGCTCTTCGACCTCGAGCGGCGCGAGGACGGCCGTCGGCTCGTCGAGGATCAGCAGGTCGACGCCGCGGTACAGCGCCTTGAGGATCTCGACCCGCTGCTCCTGCCCGACCGACAGGTCCTCCACCCGCGCGACCGGGTCGATCTCGAAGCCGTACGCGCCCGCGAGCTCGTCGATCCGCCGGGCGGCCGCGGCCTCGTCGACGACCAGGCCCCCTTCGGCGCCCAGGACGATGTTCTCGGCGACGGTGAAGCGGTCGACGAGCATGAAGTGCTGGTGCACCATCCCGATGCCGAGGGCGATCGCGTCGCGGGGGGATGCGATGCGGACCTCGCGCCCGCGCACGAGGATGCGCCCCTCGTCCGGCGGGTACAGGCCGTAGAGGACCCGCATCAGCGTCGACTTGCCCGCGCCGTTCTCCCCGACGAGGGCGTGGATCTCGCCGGCGCGCAGGGTCAGGTCGACGCGGTCGTCCGCGAGGACGCCCGGGAAACGCTTCGTGATCCCCTCGAGGACCGCGAGCGGCTCATCGTTCCGCGCTTCCCGGGCGCCCACCGCCGTGCCGCTAGCCCTGTGGCTCCTCGGGCACGGTGATCGTCCCGTCGATGATCTGCTGCTTGTACTCGTCGAGCCGCTGGATCATCTCCGGCGTCATCAGCTCCGTGTTCGACTGCGAGTAGTCGACGCCCTCCTCGGCCATCCCGAACACCTTGAAGCCGGGCTCGAACGTCCCGTTCTTCACGTCGGCGATGACGTCGTGGATCGCGGTGTCGACGCGCTTCAGCATCGACGTGAGGATGTGCGGCTGCTGCTCCGGGCTCGCCGTGAGGTACTGGTCGGAGTCGACGCCGATCGCGAGCGCGTCCGCGGCGACCGCCGCCTGGAAGAGGCCCGCGCCCGACGCGCCTGCCGCGTGGTACACGACGTCCGCGCCCTGGTCGTACATCTTCTGCGACAGCGCCTCGCCCTTCGTCGGGTCGTTGAACGCCGTCACGTCGTCGCCGATGTATTCGACGAGGATCTCGATGTCCGGGTTGATCTCCCTCGCGCCCGCCTCGTAGCCAGCCTCGAACTTCTCGATCAGGCCGGTGCCGCGCTGCCCGCCGAGGAACCCGATCGTGCCGGACTCGCTCGCCATCGCCGCCGCGGCCCCCACGAGGAACGAGCCCTCGTGCTCCTTGAAGGCGAGGTCGACGATGTTCGTCGCGTCGGTCGCGATCGTCGTCGCGAAGCCGTCGATCACCGCGAAGTACTGCTCGGGGTAATCGGGCGCGATCTTCGCGATGCCCTCCGAGAACGCGAACCCGATGCCGGCGACGAGCTCGTACTCCTGGTCGGCCAGGTTCACGACGTTGTCGTCACGGTTCGAGCCCGTGGCGTTCGGCTCGATGCAGTCGGCGTCGGAGACGAGTCCCTCGTCGATCGCCATGTCGAGGCCGCGCTTCGCCGCGTCGTTGAAC
>DATLGG010000300.1:0-3187 GCA_035540615.1 Actinomycetota bacterium
GGTGCCGGGGCGCTCGTCGTGTACCTGCTCGATCCCCAGCGGGGCAAGGCACGCCGCCACCAGCTCCGCGACCGCTCCACGGCCGTCGCCCGCCAGGCGGGTCGCCGCGTGGCCCGGGCGGGTCGTTACGCGGGAGCGACCGCGGTGGGCCTGTCGCGGCGTCTCCGCCATTCGAGGAGCGGCCAGCCCTATGCGGCGCCGAACGACCAGACGCTCGCCGCGAAGGTGGAGAGCGAGGTCTTCCGGCGGGTCCAGGTTCCGAAGGGCTCGATCAACATCAACGTCGAGGAGGGCGTTGTCGTTCTCCGCGGCGAGGTGGGGGACGCGAAGCAGATCGCGGCGCTCGAGAAGGCCGTCAACGCGGTCGATGGCGTCCGCGGCGTCGACAACCTGCTCCACCTGCCGGGTCAGCCGGCGCCGAACAAGGTCGAGGCGCAGCGGGTCGGCTTCCCCACCTGAGCTTGGGACGCGCGTCTCCGGGCGGCTGGGTCAGCTCCCCGGCCGGCGCGCCGGCTCTTCCTCCTTCGTGAGGTCGACCACCCGCACGGGGTCGGTCCCGCGCAGGACCTTCATCCCGGCGGCCGCCTCTTCGTCCGAGGCGGTCTCGAGCCGCAGGCGTGCCTCGCCGCCGCCGCCCTCGTGCGCGACGTCCCAGTCCTCCGACATCGAGAGCTTCGACATGCCCCCCACGAACGCCGAGAAGGCGCCGATCGCGCCGGCGGCGCCGACCGCGGACGCGATCAGGCCGAGCGGTCCGAAGAAGGGGAGCCCCGCGAGGAAGCCCACGAGCCCTCCCGCGAACGCGCCGATGAGGCCGAAGCGGCCGGCACGGCTCGCCACGCCCTTCACCACGCCGGCGTCACGGTCGCCGGTGTCTCCCTGGCGCTGCGCCGCATCGGCGGACCCGCCTTCGAGGTGGATGTTCGCCCCATCGATGCCCGCTGCCTCGAGCGCGTGGACCCCCTTGCGTGCGTGCTCGAGGTCCGGGTAGACCGCGACCACCGTCCTCATGTCCTCGTTCGGCATCCTCATCGCCTCCTTCGCTCGGTGCCTTCCCGGCCGAAGGAACCGCGAAACGCGGTTGTATCATCGGCGCGATGGACTCCCCCCTCCTCGCGCCGCTCAATCCCGTTCAGCGCGAGGCGGTGGTGCATACGGAGGGCCCGTCGCTCATCGTCGCCGGGGCCGGCTCCGGCAAGACGAGGATCCTGACCCACCGCATCGCCTACCTCCTGCGCGAGCGCGGTGTCCCACCGGGGTCGATCCTCGCGATCACCTTCACGAACAAGGCGGCCCAGGAGATGGCCGACCGCGTCGAGGGCCTGGTGGGCTCGCGGGTCGCGAAGGCGATGTGGGTGCTGACCTTCCATTCCGCGTGCGCGCGCATCATGCGGCGGGAGCACGCGCATCTCGGCCTCCCGTCGACGTTCACGATCTACGACGAGGCCGACTCCGAGCGCGTCCTCCGGATGGTGCTGAAGGAGATGAACGTCGACGAGAAGCGCTTCCCGGCGCGAGCCGTGAAGGCGGCGATCGGACGGGCGAAGGACGAGCTCCTGTCGCCCCAGCAGGTCGCGGAGCGCGCGGGCAACTGGTACGAGCGCATGGTCGCGCAGGCGTACCAGGGCTACCAGCAGCGCCTGGCGGGCGCGGGTGCCGTCGACTTCGACGACCTGATCCTGCGGACCGTCCAGCTCTTCCGGGGTCGTCCCGAGGTCCTGGAGCACTACCAGGAGCGGTTCCGCTACATCCACATCGACGAGTACCAGGACACGAACCGGGCGCAGTACCACATGGTGAATCTGCTGGCGGCGAAGTACCGGAACCTCTGCGTCGTCGGCGACGCCGACCAGGGGATCTACTCCTGGCGTGGCGCGACGATCCGCAACCTCCTCGACTTCGAGAGCGACTACCCGGACGCGCGCGAGTTCATCCTCGACCAGAACTACCGCTCGACCCGCACGATCCTCGAGGTGGCGAACGCGCTGATCGAGCACAACCTCCAGCGGAAGCCGAAGAACCTGTGGACGGAGTCGGAGGGCGGGCACCCCGTCGTTCGACATCGGGCGGACAACGAGCACGACGAGGCGTTCTTCGTCGCGACCGAGGTCGAGCGCCTCGTCCAGGACGAGGCGGATTGTTCCTACGCCGACGTCGCGGTCTTCTACCGGACGAACGCCCAGTCCCGCGTCCTCGAGGACGTCTTCATGAAGGCCGGCATCCCGTACCGCGTGATCGGCGGCCTCCGCTTCTACGAGCGGAAGGAGATCAAGGACGTCGTCGCGTACCTCAAGGTGCTGGTGAATCCGCGGGACGTCGTCTCCGCGCGCCGGGCGATCAACACGCCGAAGCGGGGGATCGGAGATCAGACGGTCGCGGCGCTCGAGTCGTTCGCGCGCGACGAGGGAATCACGCTCGTCGAGGCCGCTCGGCGCGCGGAGGAGATCGCCGTGCTGTCTCCTCGCGCGCTCGGGGCCGTCCGGGGGTTCGTCCAGGTGATGGACGGGCTCGAGGCGAAGATCCGTGACGGAGCCGGGCCGGCGACGATGATCGAAGCGGCCTTCTCCGACACCGGCTACTGGGCGGAGCTCGAGGCGGAGCGCACGGTCGAGGCCGAGACCCGGAAGGAGAACCTCAAGGAGTTCGTCGGCGTCGGGGCGGAGTTCCAGGCGCGCCAACCGGATGCGGGACTGCCCGAGTTCCTCGAGCAGATCGCGCTCGTGAGCGAGCAGGACGAGTACGACGAGTCGGCCGGGTCCGTCTCGCTCATGACGATGCACAACGCGAAGGGGCTCGAGTTCGAGGTCGTGTTCATCGTCGGGATGGAGGACGGGGTGTTCCCGCACTACCGCTCGATGACCGATGCCGCCGAGCTCGAGGAGGAGCGGCGGCTCGCGTACGTGGGGATCACGCGGGCGCGCCGACGGCTCTACCTGACGCACGCCTGGAGCCGGTCGCTCTTCGGCGCCTCGAGCTACAACCCCCCGTCGCGCTTCCTCGGCGAGATCCCGGCAGAGCTGATCGAGGAGGTCGGGGACGAGACGACGGTCGAGGCTCGGGCAGCGCAGGCGCAGGTCGAGGTTCCCGATGTCGCCGCCGGCGACACGGTGCGCCACGAGATCTTCGGCGAGGGCGTCGTCGTCTCGATCTCCGGGATGGGCCGCGACGCCGAGGCGCTGGTCATGTT
>DATLGG010000301.1:0-5496 GCA_035540615.1 Actinomycetota bacterium
CCGTCGCCCGGGCGACCTCGGCGTCGTCGACCCGGATCCGACCCTCGATGTCGGCGCCGTCGTACCGTCGGGTCATCTCCACGAGCGCGGCATCCCCCTCCGCCCGGACGCGCTCGATGATCGAGCGGGCGCCGTCCACGACCTCCGGGTCGAGGACGTCCGCCTGGAGGGTGGGCAGGGGGTCGCCCCGCCGGAGGTCCACGATGCGCGCCATACCGGCATCCTAAGGGGTGACCTGGGAGAACGGGCCGGTAGGATAGCCGGTGCCCCCGAGCGGAGGTCCGAAACGGTGAAGACGCTCTACCGCGCCACGCGGGTCCATGCCCCGCCACTCGGCGGCGAGTGGGTCCTCGTCGACGAACGCCACGTGGAGCGGGTCGGCGCGGGCGATCCGCCTGCGGCGGACGAGGTCGTCGACCTGGCGGGCGCGACGATCATGCCGGGCTTCATCGATGCGCACGTCCACCTCTCCGGGACCGGGATGGCGGAGAGCGGTCTGAGCCTGCACGGGACGCGCTCGCGGGAGGAGGTCCTCGACGCGGTGCGGCGGCACCTCTCGGAGCGGCCGGGACCGCTCCTCGCGCAGGGGTTCGACGAGAGCGGCTGGAACCGTCCGGATCTCCCAACCCTCCAGGAGCTCGACGCGATCTCGCGGGAGCCGCTGATCCTCGTCCGGATCGACGGCTACCTCTCCATCGTCAACAGCGCTGCGCTCGAGGGCTCGGGCGCCGCGCAGATGCCGGAGGTGGAGCGCGACGCCTCGGGGTCGGCGACCGGCCGCCTGCGGGACGACGCGAACGCTCACGTCCAGCGCTGGCACTTCGAGTCGCTGACGGACCTCGACATCCGCGACGCGCAGCTGAGGGCCGCACGGCTGGCAGCCGAGCGCGGCGTGACGTGCGTGCACGAGATGGCGATCCCGGACAAGCGCGGCATGCGCGACGTCGAGGTCCTCCTCGCGATGCGTCCCGATCTCCCGGTCCACGTCGTCCCCTACGTCGCGGTGCAGGATCTCTCGTTCGCGATCGGTCGCGGCCTCGGGCAGATCGGCGGGGACCTCTTCCTCGACGGTTCGATCGGCGCGCGGACGGCGGCGCTCCTCGCTCCCTACGAGGACGCCGACTCGGCGGGGTCCCTCGCCTACGAGGACGACGACCTGGCCGAGTTCCTGCACAACGCCCACCTCGCGGGGCTCCAGGTCGGCCTCCATGTGATCGGGGACGCCGCGATCGAGCAGGCGCTCCGCGTCTGGGAGCGGGTCTACCAGTCGCTCGACTCGCGCAACCGGCGCCATTTCCGCGCGCGTCGCCACCGGCTCGAGCACTTCGAGATGGCCGATCAGCGGCGGGTCGAGCGCGCCGCCGCGCTCGGCCTCGCGATCTCGATCCAGCCGGCGTTCGACGCCGCGTGGGGGCAGCGCGGTGGGATGTACGAACAGCGCCTCGGACCGGAGCGCGCGGCGGGGATGAACCCGTTCCGCGACCTGCTCGCCCGCGGCCTCGAGGTGGGGGCGGGATCGGACACCCCCGTGACGGAGCTCGATCCGATGCTCGGCATCTGGGCCCTCGAGACGCATCACGACCCGTCGCAGCGGCTCGCCAGAGCCGAGGCGATCACCCTCTACACGCGGGGCGCGGCCCGACTCGGACACCTGCAGAAGCGCGGCAGGCTCGAGCCGGGAGCCGCCGCGGACCTCGCCGTCTTCGAGGTCGACCCGCTGGGGGTCCCCGACGTCCGTGGTCTGCGCCCGATCGTGACCGTCGCGGAGGGGCGTGTCGTCTTCCAGCGCTGAGGCGGCCCCCACGCGCCGCCTCGACCCGGGGTTCCTCCTGTTCCTGACGCCGGTGCTCTGGGGGGCGACGTTCCCCGCAGCGAAGCTCGGGCTCGAGGTGATCGGCGTGCACCCCTTCATGGCCTGGACGCGGCTGATCGGGTTCGTGACGATCCTCGCGGGCATCCCGCTCGTCGCACGTGGCCAGGTGACGCGTCGCGCCCTCCGGGCCGCGCTGCTCCCCGGGCTGCTCCTCGGAGGGTTCATCTTCGTCGCCTACGTCCTGCAGACCGAGGGCCTCGCCCGGACGACCGCGACGAACGCCGGGTTCATCACCGGGCTCTACGTCGTCTTCACGCCCGTTCTCGCGCTGGCGCTCTTCCGGCAGCCCGCCGGTCTTCCCGCTTGGGTGGCGGTGGTCGTCTCGGTGCTCGGCCTGGCCCTCCTGTCGGTCCCCGCGCTCGACGACCTGCAGGTGCGTCCGGGGGACCTCCTCGTGCTGCTCTCGGCGGTCGCCTGGGCCGCCCACGTCGTCGGCGTCGGGCGGCTGGCGCGGCGGCACCCCGCCGCCGTCCTCTCCCTCGCGCAGATGGGGGCCGCCGCCGGGTTCCACCTCGTGGCGACGATCGGCCCCGGCCTCCATCCCGCGGGCGCCGTCGAGGTCTGGCACCTGCTCGTCGTGACCGGCGTGCTCGGCTCGGGCCTCGCCTACACGCTGCAGGTCATGGCGCAGCGGGAGGTGACCGCCGGGCGAGCGGTCGTGATCCTGGCGGGGGAGTCGGTCGCGGCCGCCGCGTTCGCCGCCGTCTGGATCGGCGAGCGCCTCGCGGTCCACCAGTGGGTCGGGGCCGCGATCGTGCTCCTCGCGATGGCGATCTCGGAGCTCGGAGCGCGGCGGGCCGCCGCTTCGCGGATCGAGCCCGCGACCTAGCGGATCCCGCCGAGGTCACGCAGGACCACGCGCGCCGCGTTGTATCCCGGCGCGCCCATCACCCCGCCGCCGGGATGGGCGCCGGATCCGCAGAGGTACAGCCGGCGGATCGGCGTTCGATACGTCCCCGCCTGGGGGACCGGCCTGAGGAAGAAGAGCTGGTCGAGGGACATCTCGCCGTGGAAGATGTTCCCGCCGACGAGCCCGTACCGCTCCTCCAGGTCGAGGGGCGTCACGACCTGGCGGTGCACGACCGCGTCCGGCACGTTCGGGGCATGCTCGGCGATCGTCTCGATCACCCGGTCGCCCAAGGCGTCGCGCTCCTCGGCCCAGCTCATCCCCTCGGCGAGTCCGTACGGTGCGTACTGGACGAAGGCCGTCAGCACGTGCTTCCCCTCGGGCGCGAGAGAGTCGTCCTTCGTCGTGGGGATCACGCAGTCGAGCATCGGTCGCTCCGACCACCGTCCGTACTTCGCGGCATCCCACGCACGCTCGAGGTACTCGATCGACGGACAGATGATGAACTCGGGATGCTGCGGCCCGAGCTCCGTCCCGGGCATCGCGCGGAAGTCGGGGAGCGCGTCGAGCGCGAGGTTCACCTTGGCCGACGCGCCGCGCGTCCGGTAGCGGTGCATCTCCTCCACGAGGTCATCGGGCAGGTGCTCCGCTCCGACCATCCCGAGGAACGTCGTCTGCGGGTGGATCCCCGACAGGACGACGCGAGCACCGATCCGCGTCCCGTCGGCCAGCTCGACCCCGCGGGTCCGCCCACGGTGGACGTCGATCCTCGCGACCTCGGCGTCGGTCCGGATCTCGGCGCCCGCGGCGCGCGCCGAAGAGGCGATCGCTTCCGAGAGCGCCCCCATGCCCCCGCGGACGAAGGCCCAGGCGCCGTGTCCGCCGGCGGCAGCGCCCATCCGGTGGTGCAGGAGCACGTAGGCGGAGCCCGGCGTCATGGGGCCTCCCCACGCCCCGATCACGCCACCGGGGGCGAGGGCCCCCTTGATCGCGTCGTGCTCGAAGTAGTCGTCGAGGAAGTCCGCCACCGACATCGTCATGAGGTCGAGGAAGCGGGGGAGGAGGTCACGGTGCCCGCGGAGGTACCGCGCCATCCACAGCGCCTCACGGAGGTCGGCGAACCCCTTCAGCTTCGCGCTCGGTGGGATGCGCAGCAGGAGCGGGCGGACGAGGCGCGCCAACCGGTCGAGATCCTCCTCGTACCGCAGGTACGCCTCCGCGTCTCGCTTCGAGAACCGCGCGATCTCGGCGGCGGCCTTCGCGGGTTCCTCCCAGACCAGCAGGCCGCTCCCGTCCGGGAACGGCGAGAAGTAGGAGGGGTCGATCGGGTACACGTGGTAACCGTGCCGCTCGAGCTCGAGGTCGCGGATGATGCGCGGCGCGAGGAGGCTGACCACGTACGAGAGCGTCGAGACGCGGTACCCGGGCCACGGCTCTTCCGTGACGGCGGCACCCCCGAGGACCGGGCGCCGCTCGAGGACGAGCACCGAGCGGCCGCCGCGCGCGAGGTAGGCGGCCGCCACGAGCCCGTTGTGGCCCCCGCCGACGACCACCGCGTCGTAGCGCTGCACCGGGTCATCCTACGGCCCTAGGCTGTGCCCGTGACGCGCCGGCTCCTCCTCGACACCTCGAGCCTGATGTATCGGGCGTACTTCGCGCTCCCGGATTCGATCCGAGATGCGCGCGGCCGGCCGGTGAACGCCGTCCACGGCTACCTCGACATGACGGCGCGCCTGATCCGCAACCGGGAGCCGCGAGGCCTCGTGCACGTCTACGACGCCGACTGGCGCCCAGCGTTCCGCGTCGAGGCGTACGAGGGCTACAAGGCGAACCGGCTCGGGCAGGAAGAGCCGGACGACCTCGGTCCGCAGTTCGAGATCCTCGAAGAGGTCCTCGAGGCGGTGGGGATGGAGCGCGGCTGGTCCCGGGGGTGGGAGGCCGAGGACGCGATCGGGTCGCTCTGCGCCGGCGCCCGTGGGCGGACGCGCCTCGAGATCGTCACCGGCGACCGCGACCTGATCCAGCTCGTGCGCGACCCGAAGGTGCGCCTGCTCTTCACCCGGCGCGGCGTCTCCGAGCTCGACGTCCTCGACGAGGCGGCGGTCGCCGAGCGCTACGGCGTCCCTGCGGACCGCTACGCCGAGTTCGCGATCCTGCGGGGGGACCCATCCGATGGGCTCCCCGGGGTGCGCGGCGTGGGGGAGAAGACGGCGAGGGCGCTCATCGCGGCGTACCCGAGCCTCGACGCGCTCGTGGAGGATGCGACGAGCGAACGCCGCTCGCAGGCGATCCTGCAGCGGTCACCCGCGCTCCGCGCGCGGATCGCCGATCACGTCGGCTACATCCGCGCGATGCAGACGGTCGTGCCGATCCGGACCGACCTCGAGGTCGAGGTGTGGCGGGGCCAGCGGGACGACGCCGCCCTCGAACGCCTCGCCCGCCGCCTCAAGCTCGCCGGCCCGATCCGTCGCCTCCGCGACGTGCTGGACGGCACCAGCCGCGCCTGATCCCTCGGCAGAACCTCGGCGATACTTGGGGGGTGGGCGTCGACGGGCCGTTCGATGAGATCCTCAGCCGCGCGAGCGAGGGCGACCCCACCGCCTTCGCCGACCTCTACCGCGCGTACGCCCCCGGTGTCCTCGGCTACCTCCGAGCGCAGGGCGCTTCGGATGCCGAGGATCTGATGGGGGAGGTCTTCGTCTCGGTCGCTCGCCGGATCGCCTCCTTCGAGGGTGACGAGCGCAAGTTCCGGTCGTGGATCTTCACGGTCGCCCAC
>DATLGG010000302.1:0-5624 GCA_035540615.1 Actinomycetota bacterium
GGACAGGGCGATGCGGTGCATGGCTCTCCTCCCTCCCTGTAGGACTGGCGGAGATTGTACGGAGATTCCGGACACGACGCAATGGTCCGTTCCGGGGCGCGCTTCCAACAGGGACCTGCTTCATCACCCTTGTCGGGCCTGCGCCGTTCGCGTACCATTCCTGCTGTTCGCAGCGTTCACGGCCGCGGCCTTCCGCCGCCGCCTCAGGGAGGGAGAGAACGATGGCACGGATCGGTCGCACGCTCGTCGTTTCGTTGGTCGTGGGGCTCGTGGCGGGGGTTCCCGCCGCCTTCGCCTCGCACAAGGGGGACAGCCTCAACGACCTCGTCGTCACGCAGTCCGCCTCGCCAGACGCGGTCGTGGAAGGAGAGCACGTCACCTACCGCATCGAGGTGGCGAACCGCGGGCCGCACCCGGCCCTCGAGATCCAGGTGAACCAGGTCGTCTCCGGTGGCACGATCGTCTCCGCCTCGGGTCATCGCTGGGAGTGCCCCTCGATCGAGGCGGGCCGCGCTTCGTGTCGTCTCCACGGGTCGCTCTCGCCGGGTGGGACGTCCGCCCCCCTGCTCGTCGTGGTGCAGGCGGCGGTCGACGGGGGCTCGCAGCTATCGAGCACCGCGACCGCGCTGTCGCACGGGACCGAGATCAACCCGCCCGACAACGTCTCGACGCTCAGCGTTGGTGTTGCCCCCGGCACCGAGCTCGGCGTGAGCATGTACGACACGCCGGACCCGGTGACCTCGGGTGCGAACGTCAAGTACGGGATCTCGGTCACGAACAACGGCGACGCCTCGGCGACGGGGGTGAGCGTCACGCACCAGGTCTCCACAGGAGAGACCACCTCGTTCTTCGGTGACGGTTGGGACTGCGCGCTCGCGGCGCGGACGGCTTCGTGCGCGCTCGCGGACCCGCTGGGAGCGGGTGTCTCCGCGCCCGAGCTGTCGGTCGTCGTTCGGGCACCCGAGACGTCGACCCGCAGCAGCATCCGGGCGACCGCCTCGGTGAGCGCGGCGAACCAGACCTCCGCGGCCGAGCCGGCCGAGCAGACGACGACGGTCGACCCGGCCGGGCAGGACTTCGCGATCGGGTACATCCCCCCCGAGGGCGGGTGCCTGACGACCAACCCGACAGGCATCTGCACGAGCGTCGGGGGATCCGGCGGTGACGCGTTCGCCCCCGCCTCCTCCGCCTCGTCCACTCCGGTGGACAGCGGTGCCACCCCGACGAACAACACCTTCGGAGATGTCTCGTTCGAGGTCGGGCCCGGCGGCGTCGCGTCGCTCTTCGAGGGCAGCTCGCAGCTCGCGATCTGCGCGCAGCTCCGGCCGTTCGAGGCGCTGAACTGCGCGGGTGCCGCGCTCGACGTCATCGTCCCGCCCGGGTACGACGACCGCAGGAGCCCGATCGCCGTGAACCTCGTCTACGACAACTCGGTGGCGCCCGCGTCGGAGGATCCGCGCACGGTCTACGCCGAGAAGCCGGTCGGCGGCCAGACCACGACCTTCATCCTCACGCCGTGTGGGTTCTCGGGGTTCGACGGGCCGACCCCATGCGTCGACTTCCAGCACCGCATCGCGGGGGACGACCTCTTGATCCGGATCCTGATGATCTCCCAGGA
The DNA here is from genome assembly GCA_035540615.1 of Actinomycetota bacterium. Lineage (GTDB taxonomy): Bacteria > Actinomycetota > UBA4738 > UBA4738 > CALAEC01 > DATLGG01. The sequence goes on from DATLGG010000302.1 coordinate 1,619, forward strand.
TCCGAAGTACCAGGGATAGCTACGGGATCGTAGACCCGGCCGGGGGGCGGACGCCGGCGCGTTCGAGCGTCGGCGCCGCCTCCTCGCGCAGGCTGGCCGCGCGTGCGGCGTCGCCCGCGGACTCCGCGAGGGTCGCCAGCGCCAGCAGCGTCAGCGCGGCCTCGTGCTCTCGCTCCGCCGCGCGCGCCGCCGCGAGCGCCTCTTCGAGCGCCTGCGAGGCGCCGTCGGCATCCCCGTCCGCGAGCCGCGCGAGTCCGAGCACGCGCAGGATCACCGGGCGGTGCACCGCGGCGGGACGGATCGAGGCCAGCCGCGTCCGGGCGTCTTCGGCGAGCTCGATCGCCCCCGCGGCATCGCCCATCTGCAGGCGGACCTCCGCCACGCGGGCGTCGACACCCACCACATCGTGCGCCGCTCCCACGTAGGCGAACTCGCGCCGAGCCTCGTCGAGGTGCTCGAGCGCTTCGACGTGTCGACCGAGGCCCGCCGCCACCCGCCCGAGAAGCATCAGCGCGAAGCCCACCCCGCTCCGATAGCCCGCGGCGCGCCACACCCGAAGCCCGTCGCGGACCCGGCGCTCCGCCTCCTCGAACCGACCCTGGTCGATGAGGATCTCGCCGATGTTGATCGTCCCGAAGGCCGCGTTGACCGCGTCGCCGGTCTTCTCTCGGACGGCGCGCGCCCGCTCGTAGTACGCGAGGGCCTCGTCCCAGCGGCCTCGCTCGTAGGCGAACCCGCCCAGGTTGTTCAGCACGTTCGCCTGACCGCCCAGATCGCCGAGGCGCTCGAAGATCTCGAGCGCGCGCTCCGAGTTGGTGGCCAGGTCCAGCCGCCCCTCGAGGACGTGCGCCCAGTCCAGCAGGTACGACGCGTGCGCGAGCACGTCGTCGGCGCCGGCGGGCTCAGCCTCCTCGATCGCGCGGTGGCACCACTCGACGGCGTCGCTGCTCCGCCCCTGCTCCTGGCGAACCGATGCGTACCAGGCGGACAGGCGCGCGCGCTCCCGGGCGGCCTCGGGGCCTTCGACGGCCGCCAGTGCGCCTCGGCCACGAGCGAGGCGCCGGAGCGCGTCCGTGAAGCGTCCGGCGCGCCGGGCGACCTCCGCCTCCTTGCGCAGGAGGTTGGCCTGCGCGAGGACGTCGCTCCCGTGGAGGCGGCGGGCGCGCCCGTAGGCGGCGGTCGCGGCGGTGAACTCGCCGACCCGCGCTCGCACGTCGCCGAGCGACTCCCACAGGTCCGCCACGACCTCATCCGGCACGTCCAGGCTCCGTGCGGCTCGCAGCGCCCGCTCGTAGAACCGTGCCGCCTCGACGTTCGCGTACATCGTCTGGGCGCGCCGGCCGGCGACGCGAGCGTAGATCCACGCCGAGGCCGCGTTCCCGGCCTCCGAGAAGTGGAGCGCGAGCGCTTCGGCGTGGTTGTCGAGGTCGGGGAAGGCCGCTCGCTCGATGCGCTCCGCCACGCGCGCGTGCAGCTCACGGCGCAGCTTGTAGGGGAGCCGCTCATAGGCGACGTCGCGGATCAGGGCGTGCTCGAACCGGAGGGTCCGCCCGTCGAGCGGGGAGATGAATCCCTTGAGGCGCTCGACCGAGGCGGTCTCGGGGGTCTCGACCACGGCCTCGACCAGATCGATCCCGAAGGTGGGTCCCAGCACCGACAGTCGACGAAGGGTGTCTCGCTCGCGCGGAGGGAGCCGGTCGATGCGCGCCGCGATCGCGCTCTCGACCGTGTCGGGGAGGTCCTCGGCGTCGCCTCCCTCTCCGGCCGCGCGTGCCCGCAGGAGCTCCGCGAGGAACAGCGGGTTCCCGCCCGCACGCTCGGCCAGCGCGCGCGTCTCGTGCGGGTGGAGGGGGGCGTCCTCCGTCGCCGCCGCGAGGAGGGCCGCGCTCGCGTCACCCCCGAGCGGAACGAGCTCGAGCCGGGTCGTCGCCTCGGCGTCGAGCCCGAGGGGGTCGTCACCGCCGCGGCGGGTCACGCAGATCAGCCACGGCCGCTCCGTCTCGGCCGCCAGGGAGCGGAGCAGGTCCGCGGAGGCGTCGTCGATCCAGTGGGCATCCTCGATCAGGAGGATCAGAGGCCCCCCGACGATCTCCGCGATCACCTCGGCGACGACGGTGTGCAGCTTCGTCCGCCGGAACGCCTCGTCGAGATCGGCGACCTCCCGTGAGTCGGCGACGGACAGGCCCAGGGGCGCGGCGATGAGCGAGAGCCATGGAAGGAGCGATGGCGCGTGCTCCGTCACCGCCGAACGCAGGCGAGCGATCGCCTCCCGTTCGGGCGCGCCCTCGTCGATGCCGAGCAGGGTGCGGAGGCCCGTGCGGAACGGGAAGTACGGGGTGGCGGCCTCGTAGGGGTCGCAGCCTCCGCGCAGGGTCTGCAGCCCGCTGCGTCGCGCGACCTCCTCGACGAGGCGTGACTTGCCGAGGCCGGCGTCGGCGACGATCTCGACCACGCGCGTACGGCCCGCGCGGGCATCGTCGACCGCCTCGAGCAAGGTGGCCAGCTCTGCCTCGCGGCCGATCAGCGGCGTCGCTCCCCGGTCCTGGCGCCGCTCCCGCGTGTGTGCCGCCCCGAGCCGCAGCGCCTCGACCGGACGGGCCTTGCCCTTGACCACGAGCGGTTCGAGCGGCTCGACCTCGAAGCCGGTCCGCGCCCGCTCCACGACCTCGGGGGCGACGACGATCTCGCCATCGTGCGCGTGCTGCATCAGCCGCGCGGCGAGGTTCACGGCGTCCCCCATGACCGTGTAGGTCCGCCGCTCCGGCGGGCCGATGTCGCCGGAGAAGACGTGCCCGCGGTTCACCCCTGCGCGCAGTGGCAGCGGGAGGCCGGCGTCGAGGACCGCTCGAACCGTCCGCAGGAGCCGCCCCTCGTCGTCCGGGAAGGTCGCGGGCGCCCCGGCGACGAGGATGATCTTGCCGCCGTCACGGTCGATGTCGGTCCCGAGGAACGTGACGTCGTGGTCCTGCGCGATCCGCTGGACCTCCCCGATGACCTCGTGGAGCCGCGCCAGCGCCTCGTCGGCGGGCAGACCGTCGATCCCCCCGAAGTGGAGGAAGGCGATGGACACGAGGCGATGCTCGCTCTCGCCGCCCCCCGCCAGGACGTGGTCGCGGATCGCCGCCGGCACGAGGCGCTCGGCTGCGGTGCCGTCGCCGGCGGCCGCCGACGGTGGTGTCCGCGTCACGGTCGGAAGCCCCGCCAGCAGGATCCCGGGGCCGAGCGCCCGGCCGCGGTGGACGCGGGGGAGCGCCGAGGCGAGCTCGGGGCTCAGCAGGATCTGACCGGCTGCCGCGGCCGACTCCATCTCGACCGTTCGGGTTGCCGCGGGACCGGAGACGACGAGCTCCCGGTGGCTCCGGCCGACCATCGAGAAGGTGAACGACCCGGCGTGCACGCCCACCGACATCCGCAGGGTCACCGCTCCGGCCGAGGTCGGGATGCGCGCCATCGAGCGGAGCGTTCGGCGCATCGAGGCCGTCGCACGCGCGGCGCGTCGCTCGTGCTCCTCGCCGGAGAAGAAGAGGAGCAGGGCGTCACCGCCGAACTTCAGCAGCTGGCCGCCTTCGGCGTGCGCGACGCCGAGGAGGGCCGAGAAGCAGCGGTCGATGACGCCGGCGACCTCCTCGGCGCCCACCTTGCCTCGCCGCGCCAGTCGCTCGGACATCTTCGTGAAGCCGGAGACGTCGACGAACGCCATCGAGCCGGCGATCTCCCGGCGTCCGGGGACGGGCCCCGGCCAGCCGTGCGCGAGCGGCGGCGCGTACGGGAGCAGGGCAGCTCGATCCATGCGTCCATCATGGGTGGAACGCCCGGATCCAACAAGGGCCGAACGGCCCTCGGACCCGGGCGTCCCCCCTAGCCGAGCGCGATGTTGCTGATCGAGCAGGCCTCGCCGAGGCAGGCCTTCGCCCAGATCTCCCGCGGGCCGCTGCCGCGCGGGAGGCGCTGCCCGAACCGTCCGCCCGAGACGTCCGCCGGGACGAAGGCGACCTCGCCGGCCGAC
>DATLGG010000303.1:0-2433 GCA_035540615.1 Actinomycetota bacterium
GTGAAGGACCAGGCGACGCAGATCGTCGCTCTCGTACGCCACGACGTCGCCTGGCCGGTACGAGCTCGCCTCGCGCAGGATGACGACGTCTCCTCGTTCGTAGGTCGGCAACATGCTCGTGCCGCTCGGAACGACGTACGAGACGGATCCGCCCGGGATCTGCCTGGGCGCGAACAGGAACCACAGCGTGGCCACGACCACGACAGCGAGTGAGCTTGCGATGAGCTTCCTGGGCCGGTTCATGACGGATCCGTCTCCCCTCCGGATCGGAGGGGGAGCGGTCCCGCGTGCTGCGAGGCCGCTCCCCCTGCGTACGTGCTACTTGACGGCGATCACGGAGAGCGACTGGGCGGCCGAGACGCTCTCGCCGCTGAGCGAGCAGCTCCAGCGGTTCGTCTCCCCCTCGACCTCCTCGCAGGTCGCGTAGGAAGCCGCCGCCCGGACCTTCGCCCGGACATCCGACGCCTCCCCGTCCAGGGTGAAGGCCACGGCCTCGAGCTCCTCCGGGTCGCTGGCGAGCGTGTAGTTCACGTCGCTCACCTCGTATCCGGAGATCGTGTCGGAGCCCGACCCCGAGGCGTTGTCACCTGAGAAGGTGTTGGCCGCGGTCATCGCGTAAGCCGACGATCCGATCAGCCCTGCCAGGACGATCCCCCCGAGCGTCCTCTTCCTCCAACGGAGCCCCATGCTGTCCCCCTTCGGGTCTGTCGGGTGCTCGCTGCACCCGTCTGCTGCCGATGTTCGACGAACGCGAGGGGCGTGCGTAGAGGAATGTGTCACCGGTTCTGCGGTGACGGCCGTCCCGAGTGCCGACGAATCACCCGAAAGGACGCGGGCCGTCAGGCGTCGCCGCGGCCGCGCCGGCGTTCGGCCGCATAGAGGGCCGCCTGCGTGCGATGGCTCATACCGAGCTGGGTGAGGAGATTCGACACGTAGTTCCGGACCGTCTTCTCGGAGAGGTGCAACCGCTCGGCGATCTCTCGGTTCGTGAGCCCCTCGGCGAGGAGGTCGAGGAGACGGTCCTGCTGCTTCGTCAGGCGGCCCTCCTCGGCGCGGGGCCCAGACCCGATCCGGAGCCGCTCGAGCACCTGGCGGGTCATCTCCGGGCTCAGCAGCGACCCCGACTCCGCCACGGTGCGGATGGCGTCCAGGACCACCCTGGCCTCCGAGTCCTTGATCAGGAACCCATCGGCACCCGCCACGACGGCGTTCACGATGGCCTCTTCATCGCCGTACGACGTCAGGATCAGGCACCGTGTCGCTGGGTGGCGCGAACGGATCTCGCGGCAGGCGGTGATCCCATCGCCGTCCGGAAGTCGCAGATCCACGACCGCGACGTCCGGGGGGGTCCGGTCGATGTACGCGAGCGCCTCGGCGACGGTGGCCGATTCACCGATCACCTCGATGTCGTCCTCGGGATCGAGGAGGTCGCGCAGTCCCCTCCTGATCAGGGCATGATCGTCGAGGATGTAGACCGAGATGGTCACGGAACAATCCTACTGGCCGCGGCGGCGCCCGGATAGTCCCGTACGCCCGCTACATCCACGCGAGGAACCCAGAAGCCGGGCGCAGCCAGGACAGGCGAAGAGGCGCGTGACCTGCGCTCTTCCTCGTCGGGCCGGCCGGATTCGAACCGGCGACCTCTTGACCCCCAGTCAAGCGCGCTAACCAAGCTGCGCCACGGCCCGCACCGTTCAGCGGCGAGTCTAGCAGGGGCGCCGGTTCGGAGGATCGGCGGCGGGTCGAGGGGCAGGCGTATCTGAGGGCCGCCGCCCGGACGCCCCGCGCGACCATCGCGGGTCGGCTAGGCTCCGGTTCCAACCGAGTCCGGAGGATCTTGGATGTACGTCTGCCTATGCATGGGGATCGACGATCGGGCCGCGCGGGAAGCGATCCGAGCCGGCGCCTCGACCGTCCGCGACGTCCTGCGCGCGTGCGGGAGCGCGCGCCCGTGCGGCGGATGCAGCCCCGTCATCCGAGTCCTCCTGCACCAGGCGTCCGCCGCCGACGAAACCAGCGTGATCCGCATCGACCAGTACCGGGAGGCACGATGAAGGGCAACGAACGAGTCATCGAGACGCTGAACGAGCTGCTCACCCTCGAGCTCACCGTGATCAATCAGTACTTCCTGCACTCGAAGATGTGCGAGGACTGGGGATACGCCCGGCTCGCGGCGAAGCTCCGGGCCGTCTCCCGCGAGGAGATGGACGACGCCGAAGAGATCATCGACCGGGTCCTCTTCCTGGATGGGGTGCCGAACATGCAGCGCCTCGGGCCCGTCACGATCGGCCAGACGGTGCCCGAGCAGCTCCGGATCCACCTCGACGCCGAGCGGCGCGCGCTCGAGCTGCTGAGCCAGGGCATCGGCGTCGCCGACGACGCCGGGGACGCCGCGTCACGCGAGTTCTTCGCCTCACGCCTGCAGGAGGAGGA
>DATLGG010000304.1:0-3669 GCA_035540615.1 Actinomycetota bacterium
CACCGGCGATGACGGCGATCGTGAAGAGCCACATCGCGGCGCGGTCGGCGACGTCCTGGGAGCGGGACCGGGAGGCTTGCGCTTCTTCGACGAGACGCATGATCCCCGCGAGCGCGGTCCGCTCACCGGTCCCGGTGACGCGCACGTGAAGGGCCCCCTCCCCGTTCACCGTGCCGGCGACGACGGGGGAGCCCGGAGACTTCGGGACGGGCCTGGACTCCCCGGTCAGCATGGACTCGTCGACCGACGATCGGCCCTCCTCGACCTCTCCGTCGGCGGGCACGCGGGCCCCCGGCCGCACGAGGACCAGGTCGCCCTCCTCCAGCGCCTGGATCGGGACGGTCTCGGGGCCGTGTTCGCCGAGGCGCTCCGCGCTGTCCGGCAGGAGCCGTGCCAGCTCCGAGAGGGCCGCGCTCGCCCGGCCGATGGAGCGCATCTCGACCCAATGGCCCAGCAGCATGATCGTCACCAGCGTCGCGAGCTCCCAGTAGAAGCCGTCCGACTCGGCGAAGAGGATCGTGACCGTCGCGCTGTAGAGGTAGGCGACCGAGATGCCCAGCGAGACGAGCGTCATCATGCCCGGGCGACGTGCCCGCAGCTCGCCGAGCGACGAACGGAGGAACACGCTGCCCCCGTAGACGTAGATCGCCGTGGCGAGGAGGAACGGCACCCAGCGCGAGCCAGGAGGTTGCGGCGGCCGGAGACCGACGACCTCCCACAGCACGTCCGCGTACGCGAGGACCGGGATGGTGAGCACGAGGCTCACCCAGAACCGGCTCCGGAACATCTCGGCCGAGTGGCCGGCGTGCCGTTCGTGTCCGTCCGATCGGGCGACGGATGGTCCGTGGCCGGGATCGGCGTGGTGCCCGGGGTGCCCGTGCATGGACGTCTTCATGGCCCGCACGATATACCCCCGGGGGGTATCCGTCAACCTGCTGCGTGGAGACGACCGGATTCGAACCGGCGACCCCCGGCTTGCAAAGCCGGTGCTCTACCAGCTGAGCTACGTCCCCTCCGCCCATGATAGGTGCTGGCAGCTCCGGGTTGGCCCCTCGACCCGGGGGTAGCCTTCGGGGATGCCGGTGGGGGTCTATCGCGTGCGGGGCGAGGGGGATCGGGCAGATACACACTGGAGGAGTTCCGCTGCGCCCCAGGTCCGGCAGGATGGCGGTGGTTCTCCACCGTCTCATCCGAGGGACCCGACCCGCGCAGCGAGGTGATCGATTACGCGGTCGACGCGACCTGGCGCCCGGCGCGGCTCCGGATCCAGACGCAGGAGCACCGCCTCGTCCTCGTCGCCGACGCCGGCCGCCTCGTGGGGGAGCGCGACGGTGAGCCCCTCGAGATCCCCTACCGCGAGGACCTCGGCTACCGCTCGCCCGTGTTCAACGCAGTGACCGCGAACCGCCTGGGGCGCAGCGGCGACGTCGAAGCGCTCTCCCTGGAGACCGAGACGCTGCGGGACCGCCCGGAGCGTCAGCGGTACGAGCTCCAGGGGCCGGAGCGCGTGGCGACGCCCGTCGGCGCGTTCGAGGCGACCGTCTGGCGCTACACGGCCCTCGAGACCGGGTGGACGGCCCGCCTCTGCGTCGCCGGAGATGTGGTCGTGGCCTTCGAGGGAGCGTACGAGCTCATCTCGTACGAGCCTGGGCCGAGAGGGCCTTTCCCGTCGTGAGCGGCTACCTGATCGTCGCGAACCCCGGCGCCGGCAGCGGCGATCGCTCCCCGGCGGCGGAGGCCCGTCGACGGCTCGCGGATGCGCGCAGCCTGACGCTCGAGCAGGGTGTGGACCTGAAGGCCGCGATCGACGAGGCCGTCGCCGAGGAGCGGATCGTGGTGGCGGCCGGGGGGGACGGGACGATCCACGCCGTCGCGCAGCACCTCGTCCACCGCGGGACGCTCGGGATCCTGCCGATGGGCACGGTGAACAACTTCGCTCGGGACCTGGGGGTCGGGAGGGCGGAGGTCGCGCTCGCGGCCCTCGAAGATCCTCGCCCGCGCCAGATCGACGTCGGACGTGTCGGGAGCCGCATCTTCGTCAACAACCTCTCGGTCGGCCTCTACCCCGAGCTCGTGCGCCACCGCGAGCGGATCGAGGACGACGTTGGTCGCTGGGCGGCGGCGGCGGCGGCGGCGTACCGGGTGCTGCGTCGCGGACGCCCGCTGACCGGCATCGCGACAGCGGACGGGGATCGCCGCCTGCTCTCCGCGTGGGTCCTGTTCGTGGGGAACAACCGCTTCCGTGCCTCAACCACCAGGCCCGGGGTGCGGGATCGTCTCGACGAGGGCGTCCTGGACGTCCGGGTGATCACCGCGCGGCCGGGAAGCCGCCGGGCGCGGGCCGCGTGGCGCATCCTTCGCGGGAGGGATTGGCCCCTGCGGCGTCAGGTCCGCACGCCGGCGCGGCGTTTGCAGGTCATCCTCGACGACGCGCGCGCGATCGCCTTCGACGGCGAGATGGGCGCCCGCGCGGCCCGGTTCACGGTCGAGACCGTGCCGGGCGCGCTTCGCGTGCTAGGGGCGCCGGACGACTAGCTGCCGTCGGCCGGAGGGAGCTCCTGCCACTCGCTCTCCTCCAGGTCCTGCGAGCGGCGACGACGGAACACCGCCACGACGGCAGCGCCGATCGCGACGAGCATCGCCCACAGGAAGAACCGCTTCTTGCCCTTCTTCTCCTCGCCCATGTCTGTCTCCTCCTCGTGGTCGCGTGCGTGGGCCTGGGTGGACTCGAACCACCGACCTCACCCTTATCAGGGGTGCGCTCTAACCGCCTGAGCTACAGGCCCGAGAGCGGCCTACACCGTACCGCCGCCCCGCGGAGACCGTCAAACGGGTCAGCGCCGCTCGAGCAGCGTGACCTCGATCCCGCCGACCAGGTCGGAGAGCAGGTTGTACAGGAAGGCGAGGAACATCGTGAAGACGGACCCGACGATCACGGTGATGAAGCCGATCAGGAAGAGCACCCGGAAGACGGGGAACATCCGGATCTCGGCCGAGGGCTCGAGGATCGTCAGGCCCGTGAGCAGGCCGGCGATCGAATCGATCAGGCCCATCGCGTCGAGGAGCATGAACAGGATCGCCAGCCCCGAGAGGACGATCAGCAGGAGGCAGAAGTAGAAGACGAGCGAAAGCTTCAGGACCGACCAGGGGTTGACCTTCCGTACCGTCACCCGGATCCGTCGGGGCCCCCCGCGTTTCGCCGCCGCGGCGGCCGGCTTCGTCTGAACGGTTGCCATCGCTGTCCTTCCAGCAGGATCGGCCCCACCCGAGGCCAAGGAGAGTCTAGCCCGGCGGATGAGCGCGGCGGCCGAAGCCCGGGGAGGAATCGCCTCGGGCAGGGAGGGGCGTCAGCGCCGGCGGAACGGCCCGAGGACGACCCGGACGTGGAACGGAACGAGCAGCGCCAGCAGCGGAGCGAGCACCGCCAGCTCCAACCCGGAACCGCCCGCGAGCAGGATCCCGCCCCAGGCGACACCGGCACCCGACAGCGCGAGGAGGCCGACGCTCAGCGCGACCGGGGCACGGGGGCGCAGGAGGAGCGCCGCCACGAGCGCCAGCCCGGCTGCCGCAGCGACGATGAGCGCGCCGCCCCCCAGGTCACGCCTCCTCGCCGGCCTGGACGATGACGGGCGCCACCGAGGCTACCTTCTCGCCCGAGCGGAGACGCAT
>DATLGG010000305.1:0-4884 GCA_035540615.1 Actinomycetota bacterium
AGAGGCCGCCACAGAGGCGGCCTGCCGACGGGGAGGGCGTCGGCGCCACCCCGGACGCGGGCGGTGCGTCTCGCTCGATCGTCTGCGAGGAGGTCACCGTCGGCTCTTCCCCGGGCTCGACCGTGAGCGTGAAGGGCGTCGCCACGTCCTCGGCGCAGATGAGCACGTGCGAGAGCCCCCGCAGGGTCGACGTCCCGAGCGGGATCAGCATCACCGCGAACAAGGCGAACAGCGCCACCCGTCCCCGCCAGGCCATGTCTCCAGTGTCGGGTGACGGGGCGGAGTGGTCAAGCGGTCGTGGACCCCACACACGGGCTCGCGTAGCATGCAGCCATGCGAGGTGGCCTCCGAGGCCTCGGGCCCCGCGGGATCCGGTGGCTGATCCTCACCGCCGGGGTCCTCGTCCTGCTCTTGATCGCCGCGGTCGTCTACGTGCGGCGGGTCGAGCCCGTCGAGGTGATCGGAACCCTCCTGTTCATCCCGGTCTTCCTCGCGTTGACCCTCTGGGGGTGGCGGGGAGGGCTCGCCTTGGGGCTCCTTGCCGCCGCGACCTACACGTGGCTCCGCGCACCCGCCATCGAGGCGGTGGGCCTCGACCGGTTCATCGGGCTGATCGTTTCCCGCACGATCGCCTACGTCGCGTTCGGGGCGATCGGCGGCTGGGCGGCCCGACAGCTGCAGCTCTCGCTCACGAAGCTCGAGCTGTACGACCAGATCGACGACGCGACCGGCCTCTACAACGCGCGCTTCTTCCTCGAGCAAACCGAGCTCGAGGACTCCCGCGCGAAGCGGTACCGGACGATGTACTCGGTGGCCTCCGTCGACGTCCCACAGAACGCTCTGGAGCGGCTCCGCGGGAGGAGACGCGTCCGGGCCCTGCGGGACCTCGGTCGCATGATCCGCACGAGCGTGCGGACGGTCGACCGCGCCGTCCACGCCGACGACGGGATCTACCACCGGTTCACCGTGATCCTTCCGGAAACGGGCCGCGAGGGTGCACGGGTGTTCGCCGGTCGTCTCGCAGAGCGCGTCGCCGCCCACTACACCGAGCGCGGTGCGGACCTGCAGGCGGACCGGCTGCAGCTCACCGTCGCGACCGGCCCCGAGGACGAAGAGGAGCTCCGCCGGCTCAGGGACGAGTACGCCGCGATCAACCGCGCGGAACATCCGGATCCGCCCGGTTCGTGACCGGCCCTGAAGGGGCATCCCGCGGCTGGGGGACAGGGCCCCGACGATCGGCCCACACGGGTGGGGGGCCACTCGTCATCTCAGATCTGAGGCCTTCTGGCCATTCATTTCTACAACGGGCTCTTCGACAATGCCCTTAGGAGCGGATGCTCCCGCAACGCCCAGGTCAAGGGAAGGACGTGGTCCACATCGAGATGTCGGACACCGACATGAGCAGGGCGGTCGAAGAGCTTTGGAACCCGCAGCAGGAGGAGTCCGCCGGAACCCGCGAAGAGCTGGAGCAGCGGGTGGAGGATCGGACCGCCGAGCTCGCCGCCGCGGTCGAGGAGCTCGAGTCCTTCGCCTACTCCGTTTCGCACGACCTGCGGGCGCCCCTGCGGGCCATCACCGGCTTCTCCCGGATCCTGCTCGAGGAGCACGCGGATCATCTGGACGCCGAAGGCAGGCGGATGCTCGAGATCATCGACGCGAACGTCAGCCGGATGGGGCAGCTGATCGACGGACTGCTGCGCTTCTCGCGGCTCGGCCGCGCGGAGATGGAACGTAAGCCGGTGGACCTCACCGCGCTGGTGGGCTCCGTCGTCGACCAGCTGGCCCTCGAGGATCCGGACCGCGACGTGAAGGTCGTCATCCGTCCGCTCGGCGTGGCGCGCTGCGACCATCTCACGGTGCGCCAGGTGCTGGCGAACCTCATCGGCAACGCGTGGAAGTTCACCCGCCATGAGCCGGATCCGGTGATCGAGGTCGGCCGCCGCACCGAGGATGGCCAGGACCTCTACTACGTAAGCGACAACGGGGTCGGGTTCGACGAGCGGTACGCCGCCAAGCTGTTCGGGATGTTCCAGCGACTCCACCGCGATGACGAGTTCGAGGGACACGGCATCGGTCTGGCGATCGCGAACCGTGTGATCCAACGTCACGGAGGCCGGCTCTGGGCCGTGGGACGGATCGGTGCCGGCGCCGAGTTCCGCTTCACCCTCGGGGAGGCAGCATGAAGCCGCACGAGACGGTGGAGGTCCTGCTCGTCGAGGACAACCCGGCGGACGCGGAGCTCACGATCCGCGCCCTCCAAAGGAACAACCTCACCAACAACGTGGTGGTGGCGAGGGATGGAGCCGAAGCACTGGACCTGCTGTTCGGGTCCAACCCCCTGCCCGTACGGCCCCGGCTGATCCTGCTGGACCTCAAGCTGCCGCGCGTGGACGGCCTCGCCGTTCTCCGCCATCTGAAGAGCGATCCACGGACGAAGACCATCCCCGTCGTCGTCCTCACCTCGTCCGACCACGACCGCGACGTCGTGGAGAGCCACCAGCTCGGCGTGAACAGCTACATCGTCAAACCGGTGGAGTTCGACAAGTTCGTCCGCTCGGTGGCCGAGGTCGGCATGTACTGGCTGCTGCTGAATCGGGTGCCGGCATGAGCAGGCACGCGCCGACGCCGGGTCCGCGTCTGCGTCTCCTCTACCTGGAGGACGACCGCACGGACCTCGAGCTTCTCGATGCCGAGCTGCGTCGCAGCAGCATGCTCTACGAGCTCCGCCACGTGGATGACCACGCGCGCTTCGTGCGGGAGCTGGAGCGCTTCGAGCCCCACGCCGTCCTCGCCGACTACCAGCTTCCGTCGTTCGATGGGATGACGGCGCTCCAGATCGTCCTCGAGCGATCGCCGGAGACGCCGTTCATCTTCGTGAGCGGCGCGCTGGGAGACGCGCGGGCGACGGAAACGCTGAAGATGGGCGCAGCTGACTACGTGCTGAAAGACCGCCTCCACCGGCTCGTTCCGGCGATCCACGGCGCCGTCGAACGCTCGCGGGAGCGCACGGCGCGGCACGAGGCGGAGGAGATGTACCGCACGCTCTTCGACCACGTCCCGATCGGACTCTTCCGCTCGGCGCCGGACGGCCGCTTCATCGACGTGAACCGCGCGGCCGTCGAGATGTTCGGGTTCGCGGACGCGCGCGAGATGCTCGCGTGCGATCCCACGGCCTTGTTCGCCGACCCTACCGAGCACGACCAGATCCGAGCGCGGCTCGAGGTCGATGGCGCCCTCCGCGACCACGAGTTCGAAGCACGGCGCAGGGATGGGACCCTCTTGTGGGTTCGGTCCTCCGCGCGGGCCGTTCTCGCCGGCGGAAGCCTGCGGTACGCCGAGGGAACGATGGAGGACATCACGGCCGAGCGACACAACCGCGATCGCCTCGAGGAGAGCGAGGAGCGGCATCGCATCATCAGCAGCCTCGTCTCCGACTACGCGTACTCGATCGCGATCGAGCCGGACGCTTCCCTGCGGCTCGAATGGGTCACCGAGGCGTTCCAGCGGCAGTTCGGCGTTACCGTGGAAGAGGCGAACGCGCGTGGCCTCATGGAGTTCGTCCACCCCGACGACCGCGAACGCGCGATGGCGGCACTCGGCCGCGTCCTTGCCGGCGAGCACGCCGACATCGAGTACCGGATGCTGGCCAGGGACGGCAGTACGAGGTGGGTTCGCTCCCGGATCCGCGCCCGTCGCGACCCGCTCACGGACGGGGTCGTGCGGCTGGTGGGCTCCTCCGAGGACGTGACGGAGCGCAAGGAGGCGGATCTGGCGCTGCTGCGCAGCGAGGGCCGCCTCCGGGACGCGCAGGCCGTCGCGCACGTCGGCAGCTGGGAATGGGACCCGGAGACCGACGAGGTCCAGTGGTCCGATGAGCTCTACCGTATCCTCGGGTACGCCCCGGGCGAGGTGGCGGCGAGCCGACAGCTGTACATCCAGATGGTCCACCCCGAGGACCGGGCAGGGGTGATCGCCGAAGTGGAGCAGGCGAAGTCGAAGGATTCGGTCAGCTACCACCACCGGATCGTTCGGGGCGACGGCACGGTCGCGCACGTGAGCACGCAGGGGCGTCGGCTCCGGTCGACGCAGGGTGGTGGATGGCGCCTCCTGGGCACCGTCGCGGACGTCACGGAGATGGAGCTCGCCCGCCAGGCTCTCGAGGAGAAGGCCCTGCAGCAGCAGGTCGTGGCCGACCTGGCCCGGAAAGCGTGCGAGGATATCGCGCTCGACGACCTCTACCAGGAAGCGGCACGGGCGGTCGCAACGACGCTCAGCCTCGACATGGTGAGCATGTTCGAGCTCCTCCCGAACGGCCAAGAGCTCTTCCTGCGAGGCGGCTACGGATGGCAGGGTGACTACGTCGGATCCGTGACGGTCCCAGCGGATGAGCGGACGCAGGCGTGGCAGGCGATCCGCCTCGGTGCGCCGGTCGTCTCGGTCGACATCGCGGCCGATCCTCGGTTCGAGCCTCTGTGGTTCCGCTCGGAGAACGGCGTCATCAGCGGGGCGGTCGTCGTGATGCAGGCGGGTGGCGAGCCGTTCGGCGCGATCGTCGCAGATTCGGTCACCCCGCGGATGTTCTCGGAGCGGGAGGTGACCTTCCTCCAGATGGTGGCGAACATCCTGGCGGGCTTCATCCGGCGTGCCGAGGCCGAACACGCCCTGCGGGTGAGCGAGCAACGGTACCGGAGCCTGTTCGAGGGGGTACCGGTGGGCCTGTACCGATCGACGCGGGACGGGCGGATCCTGGAGGCGAACCCGGCGATGGCCCAGATCCTCGGCTTCGACTCCAGCGAAGCACTTCTGCAGGGACGGGCGGAGTCCGTCTACCTCGATCCCGCCGACCGAGAGCACTGGGTCGAGCAGCTCGAGGAGCGCGGGGAG
>DATLGG010000306.1:0-3115 GCA_035540615.1 Actinomycetota bacterium
GCTGGGGGCCACGAGAGCGGCTGCCGGCTCGGCGCTGACGGTACCGACGCATGAGACAGCTCTACCTGGCGGCTACGGGGCAGAACCGGGGCAAGACGACGGCCGCCCTGGGGCTGCTGGAGGCCTTCCTCGCCCGCGGCCTGCGCACGGGTTTCATGAAGCCGGTCGGGCAGCGGACCGTCATCGAGGACGGCGTCCCGGCCGACGAGGACGCGGTCCTGATGAAAAGCGTCTTCGGTCTCCCGGAGACGTATCGCGACATGAGCCCGGTCCACATCCCGCGGGGCTTCACCAAGGCCTACATCGGTGGCCGCGTCGTCGACGACCTGGGTGGACGCATCCGCGAGGCGCACCGTGCGTTCGACGGGCACGACATGGTCCTCATCGAGGGCACGGGCCACGCCGGGGTCGGGGCCGTGATCGGGCTGTCCAATGCGACGGTGGCCGGGATGCTCGGCGCCCCGGCGATCATCGTGTCGGAGGGCGGTGTCGGACGACCGATCGACGAGATCGTCCTCAATAAGGCGCTCTTCGTCAGCCACGGGGTGACGGTCGCGGGAGCAATCGTCAACAAGGTCGATCTCGACGCCCAGCCGGGCCTACCCGCGGTCCTCGCGCGCGGCCTGGCGCCGTACGGGATCCCGCTGCTCGGCGTGCTGCCGGTCAGGCCGCTCCTGTCCAACCCCACGCTCGGCATGATCCTCGAGGGGCTGCACGGCGAGACGATCCATCCCGGCCCCGATCTCGACCGCGTGATCGACGGTGTGGCGATCGGTGCGATGGAGCCGGCACACATGCTCGACCGGGTCGGGCCGGGCACGCTCGTGATCGTGCCGGGGGATCGGGAGGACGTCATCCTCACGATCACGACGTCCCATCTCGCCCGACGGGTCCGCCTGGCCAACGCCACCGAGGCCGCCCGGATCGCCGCCATCGCGGCCGAGGCGACGAACGAGCGGACGGCGTCCGTGGCCGGCCACGAGGGAGCGGCCATCGGCCTGCTGCTGACCGGGGGGTACCGTCCCCGCGAAGCGGTCCTCGCGGCGATCCGGCAGGCGGATCTCTTCGCCACCCTCGTCACCGATGACACGTACGCCGTCGCTTCGCAGGTCCACGACCTGCTCGTGAAGACCCACGCCGGCGATCGGGACAAGGTCGCCGTGATCAAGTCCCTGGTCGAGGGCAACCTGGACGTCGACCGGATCCTCGCTGCGGCCGCCCCCGGCCTGTGACGCGGGCGTTGCCCGGGTGCAGCGCCCATCGGCCCACGGGCGTGTGGCGGGGTTCCTCGCTGTTCCGATCTGTAGTAGCGTTGCAATCCGTCAGGCGCGGATGGAACCGGGTCTGGCAGGTCGGGAACCTCACCGGTCGGGTCGGCACAGGCCCCCCAGCTCCGCCGCCCGCTCCGTTCCGACCCGCCGACGCCGCGCCCCCAGCGCGCGCAGAGGCATTGCCACCGCACGTCCACGAGGCGTGCCCGCCCACGCACCGGTTCGGTTCTGGCCGCTCGCGCGCGTGCCTTCGCCGCCGTGCCCAAGGACGCCCCCCATCGGTGGGGCTCGAGACCGCCGTCCATCCACCGCTGGCCCCGGTTAGTCCCGTGTGGCCTCCAGGCAGAAAGGAGCAGGGGTAGCGCTCCGTGCGTGCCCACCAGCCTTCATGAAGACCAGGATCCTTCGCGCTCTCGCTCTTGCGCTCACCGTTGCCATCGCGCTCCCGGCAATCACGTCGGCCGCCTGGCCCGTGACCAGCCACTCCTCGTACGTCAGCCAGAAGTTCCACGACGGCCACCGCGGTCTCGACATCGCGGCCACGAAGTGGACGGGCGTCGTCCCGATCGGCAACGGCAAGGTCGTGTTCGCCGGCTGGAAGAACAACTGCGGCGGGTACCAGGTCTGGGTGCGCCACCGTGATGGCGTCACGCACAGCGCCTACTACCACCTGGCCCAGGAGACCACGTACTCCGGGCACTACGTGACGGGGGAGAAGACCCGGATCGGGTACGTCGGCACCACCGGCTGCGTCACCGGGGCGCACGTCCACGTCGAGGTGTGGAAAGGCACGCCCTGGCGTAGTGGCTCCTACCGGGTCAATCCCTGGAACTACGTCAAGAAGGGCTACTGGCTCCCGTACCAGTACCGCTGATCCGGAACCCCACCGGCGAACGTCGATCGGCGCTCCGGCTCACCCGGAGCGCCGATTTCGCGCTCACGGCCCATTGAGCGGCTCGTTGTCGATGAGCCGGGTCTGGCCGAACCCGACCGCCATCGACAGGAGCACCGGGCCGTCGATCCGATCCAGCTCCTCGAGCGTCCGCCCGTCCGCCACCGACACGTACTCAGGCGATGCCAGCGGCTCCGCGGTGAGCACTTCCCACATGACATCGCGGAGCGCCTCGGCGCGTCGCTCACCCGTCTCCCATCGTTGCCGGGCCGCGACGAGCGCGCGACGGACGACCGGCGCCGCAGCGCGCTGCTCGGCCGTGAGGTGGACGTTGCGCGACGAGAGCGCAAGTCCGTCGGGTTCCCGCACCGTGGGACAGGCGACGACCTCCGTGCCGATTGCGAGGTCCCGCGCCATCTGCCGGATGACCATCACCTGCTGGGCGTCCTTCTGCCCGAAGTAGGCCCGCTCCGCGCCGACGAGCGAGAACAGGATCGCAACGACGGTGGCGACCCCGTCGAAGTGGCCGGGACGCGCCGCGCCCTCGAGCGGTCGGGCGAGCGCCCCGACCGACACGGTCGTGTCGAAGCCCGGCGGGTAGACCTCCTCGACCGGCGGCGCCCAGACGAGATCGGCGCCCTCCTCATCGCAGATCGCGATGTCCTGCGCCTCGTTCCGCGGGTACCTGGTGTAGTCGCTCGCCTCGTTGAACTGGCGCGGGTTCACGAAGATCGTCACGACGGACGTCCCGTTCTCCTCGCGACTCCGTCGCATGAGCGCGCGATGACCTCCGTGCAGCCAGCCCATCGTCGGAACGAGCCCCACCGGCCGGGCGGCCGCGGTCAGCGCGTGCCGCAACTCCGCGCGCGTTCGGAGCAGCTGGGTCACGTCAGCCTAGAGGTCGCGGTCGAGCGGGATCCCGCCGGCGATCTCGTCCGGTTCCCCGGCGCCG
>DATLGG010000307.1:0-2346 GCA_035540615.1 Actinomycetota bacterium
CATTGCCTGGCGAAGTACGTGTCCCCGGATCACCCGGATCATGCCAGCCTCGCCCGCGAGCCGCTCGCCGAGAAGATCCGCGACGTCTACCGCCTGCTCGACGACGGGCTCGGCCGCCATCTCGCGCACGCGCGCGACGACGACCTCGTGTTGTTCGTCTCGGACCACGGGTTCCGCTCCTGCGCGCGCGCCCTGCACATGGACCGGGTGCTCGAGCAGCTCGGGTTCCTCCGCTTCACGGCCAGCCGTGCCGTCTTCGGGCCGATGCAATGGGGTCCGATGCGGGCGGCGGCTCGGCGCGTCTACGACCTGCTCGGCCTCCACGGGCGCGTCTCGCTCCCGCAGTCCGTGAACCGCGAGAAGACCGTCGCTTACACGTCGGTGCGCTCGACCGGCGAGGGCGTGTCGATCAACCTCGCGGGCCGCGAGCCCGACGGCATCGTGGACCCTGCCGACTACGGAACGACCCGGGACCGCGTGATGGACGCGCTCTCGAGCTTCCGCGACCCGGCGACCGGGGCGAGCCCGTTCGCCGCGATCCGGCGCCGCGAGGACGTCTTCCAGGGCCGGCACGTCGAGACGGCGCCGGACATCGTCCTCGAGCCCGCACCCCTCTACAGCCTCACGCATGCGCGCTCGGCCGTCGAGGACGCCGACTGGCTCTCGGGCGATCACCGGATGGAGGGGGTGATCGCTGCGGCCGGCCCGCACGTCCGGGCGGACGCGTTCGACGAGCCGGCGATGCTGATCGACGTCGCCCCCACGGTGCTCGCCGCGCTTGGCGTGCCGCCGTCGGTCAAGCATGACGGACAGGTGCTGACCGCCGTGGTCGGCGCGGAGGCGCAGGCGGAGACGACCGTGGCCCCACCCCCCCGTCCGCAGGGTTCCGACGTCGAGGATCCCTCTGGCCTCGACGAGGAAGAGGCCCGGCAGGTCGAGGATCACCTCCGCGGCCTTGGCTACCTCGAGTAGCGAGCCCGGGCCGCGTCCCCGCGGCATCCGCGCCCTGATCGAAGCCGTCCTCCCGGCTGCCCGCTTCGGTGACGAGCGGGCGATCGCCGCGGGCACCGGGCAGAACCTCGTCGGTCTCGTCGTGGCGATGCTCGCGACCTTCGCGACGCAGGTCCTGATCACGCGCGTCTTGGGGGCAGCGGCCTTCGGGGCGGTCACGGTGGCGACGCAGCTCGCGTTCGTCGGCGCGGCGGCCACGCGGTTCGGGATGGACATGGCATCCGTGCGCCTCGTCGCGATCCACGCGGGGCGAGGGGAGCGCGAGGTGCTGCGGGGGGTCGTGCGCCGAGCGGCGGGGATCGCCGCGCTCGTCAGCGTCGTCGTGGGAGCCGGCATCTTCGCCGGCGCCGACGCGCTCGCGCGGACGTTCGCATCCCCCGGGGAGGGGGGTGCGTTCCGTGCGGCGGCCATCGCCCTCCCGTTCGCGGCGCTCGTCCACGTGTACCTCGGAGCGACGCGGGGTCTCAAGGTCATGCGGCACACGCTCACGGTCTACTGGGTGGGCCAGCCGCTGCTGTGGATCCTTCTGCTGCTCTCGGGATGGCTGGTCGCCCGGAGCATCGAGACCAGCGTGGCCGCCTACGCCGGGTCGTGGGCGATCGCCACGGTGGCCGCGCTCCTGCTGTGGCGCCGTGAGACTCCCGGCCCGGAGGCACCGGTGCCGGCGGGCGAGATGAGGCAGCTGGTCCGCTACGGAGCCCCGAGGGCACCCGCGGCGCTGTCCGCCCAGCTGCTGTTCTGGACCGACCTGTTCGTCCTCGCGCGCGTCGCCCCGGCGGCGGAGGTGGGCGTGTACGCGGCCGCCGTGCGGGCCGGACAGGTGATCCTGCTGTTCCTCATCTCGGTCAACAACATGTTCAGCCCGTTCGTCGCCGACCTCCACGCCCGAGGGGAGCGCCAGCGGCTCGACGCCCTGTACAAGCTGGTCACGCGCTGGATGCTGGTGGCGACCCTGCCGATCCTCATCGTGCTCGCCGTGGTCCCGGACGCCGTCCTGCACCTGTTCGGGGAGGGGTTCGGGCGCGGACGGACGGCGCTGCTCATCCTGCTGGGCGGGCAGCTCGTGAACGTCGCCACGGGGAGCGTCGGCTTCATCCTCATCATGGTCGGCCGCACCGGCTGGGACCTCGTCGTGAACGGCGTGGCGGTCGCGTTCTCGCTGGGGGTCGCGATGCTGCTGGCGCCTCGCTACGGGATGGAGGGAGCGGCCGTCGCCGGCGCCACGACGCTCGCGCTCGGGAACCTGTGGCGACTGGCCCTCGTCCGGCGCTTGGTCGGGATCCAGCCCTTCACGCGCGACCACCTGCGCCTGCTGCCGCCGGCGCTCGCGGGGGC
>DATLGG010000308.1:0-6644 GCA_035540615.1 Actinomycetota bacterium
GCCGAGGGGAGCCGATGATCCGGGACGACGCCGGTGCGCGACAGCAGCTCCATGACCATGAGGGCCCCGGATACGCCGAGGGCTCCATATGACCATCCCGGGGGACGCGGGCGCGGCATCCTCGGATTATCCCTCTCACCCCGGCTAGGGTGGGCTGGTGCCTGGGATGGCTCCCGCCTCGTCCGTGAGATCCGTCGCCGCCGATCCCGCCGTGCGCGTCGGGGTCGGCGTCACGCTCGTGATCATGCTCGGGTACGGGCTGATCGTTCCGGTCCTCCCGCTGTACGCGCGGTCGTTCGGGGTGGGCAAGGCCGAGGTCGGGCTGCTGCTCTCCTCGTTCGCGCTGATGCGGCTCGTCTTCGACCTCGTCGCGGGGCCCCTCGTCGACCGCGCGGGGCCGCGTGCCGTCGCCACCGGCGGCGCGGTCGTGGTCGCCCTCTCCGGCGCGTTGTCGGCGCTCGCCCCCTCGTTCGGGTTCCTCCTCGCGGCTCGGGCCGTCGGGGGAGCGGGCTCCTCGCTCCTGTTCGCGGCCGTGATGAGCCATCTGCTCCAGGCCGTGCCCCCGGGGCGGATGGCGCGCACGATGAGCCTCTACTACGCGTCGTTCCTGCTCGGGATGGTCCTCGGCCAGCCGGTCGGCGGCCTGATCGCGTCCATCGCCGGCCTGGCCGCGCCGCTGTGGTTCTACGCCGGGGCCTGCCTCGTCTCGGCCGGCGTGACGATGCGGTTCCTCGCCGACCGCGGCCCCCGCGGCGTCGCCGAGGCCGAGACGCCGCAGGAGGTCCTCGCGGGAGCCGAGGGCGGGGCTCCGACGGCGTGGGGGCGCCTCCGCGGGTTGCTCCGCGGACGGGCCTTCGTCGCCGCGCTCGTGGCGAACGCGATCCTGTTCTGGGTGCTCGGCTCGGTCCGGCTCACCCTCGTCCCCCTGTTCGCCGGTGAGCGGCTGGGGCTGGGGGCCGCGCAGATCGGAGCGCTCCTGGGCGTCGCGGCCGTCGCGCAGTTCCTGCTGATGTGGAAAGCCGGCTCGCTCGCGGACGCGCGCGGCCGCCGTCTGGTGCTGCTCCCCTCGCTCATCGTCGTCGCGATCGGCACGGCGCTGCTCGGGTGGACCGCGAGCGCCCTGACGCTCGGTGCGGTCCTCGCGGTCCTCGGAGCGGCGACGGGGTTCTCGGGCGTCGTCCCGGCCGCGGTCGTCGCGGACGTCGCCCCGAAGCGATCCTCCGGCACGGCGGTCGGGGCCTACCGGTTCGCCGGCGACCTCGGCTTCGTGCTCGGTCCGTTCGTCGCCGGCGGGGTCGCCGAGGCCTACGGGTTCCGTGCGGCCTTCGTGGTGATCGCCGTTCCCGTCCTGGTGGCGGTCGCGCTCGTCGGGCGGATGCCCGAGACGCTCTCGACCCAGGCGGCGAACTCGTCGCTGGGCGCCGGCCGACCCAGGAAGTAGCCCTGCGCCATGTCGCAGCCGAAGGCTTGGAGGCGCCCCCAGACCTCCTCGCTCTCCACACCCTCGGCCACGACCGCGAGCCCGAGGTTGCGCGCGAGGTCGATCGTCGACTGGACGATCACGGCGTCGTCGTCGTCGATCGTCATGTTGATCACGAACGACTTGTCGATCTTGATCTCGCGCACCGGCAGGCGCTTGAGGTAGGCGAGCGAGGAGTAGCCGGTCCCGAAGTCGTCGAGGGCGAGTCCGACGCCCATCGAGCTCAGCCGTCCGAGCACGCCCATCGCCCGCAGCGGGTCCACGACGATCGCGCTCTCGGTGATCTCGAGGCGAAGAACGCTGGGATCGAGGCCGAACGTGTCGAGGAGCCTCCCGACCTCCTCGGGGAACTCCGAGTCCTGGAGGTTGCGGACGGAGAGGTTGACGCTGACCCCGAGGTCCAGACCCCTGCTGCCCCAGGCCCGGCACTGTTCGAGCGCGTCGTGCAGGACGCGCCGGGTGAGCGGCTTGATCAGACCCGTGTGCTCCGCGAGCGGGATGAACTCGTCCGGCATCATCAGGCCGTTCGTCGGGTGCATCCACCGCACGAGCGCCTCCGCCCCGATCACGCGGCCGCTCCGCATGTCCGCCATCGGCTGGTAGTGGAGGATGAACTGCCCGTCCTCGATCGCACGCCGCAGCTCACCCAGGAGCGCGAGCCGCTGCGGGCTGTGGCGGTCCCGCTCCGCCGTATAGAGCTCGATGCCGGTGTGCGCTTCCTTCGCCGTGTACATCGCCACGTCGGCGCGCTGCATGAGCATGTGCGGGTCGGCGCCGTGGTCCGGGCAGAGCGCGATGCCGATGCTGGCCTCGATGTCGAGGGCGAGCCCGTCGATCGGGAACGGGTCCTCGAGGGCCCGCAGCACCTTGTCCGCGACCGCGACGGCCCCGGCGGCGTCGCTCACCTCCGGCAGCAGCACCGCGAACTCGTCGACTCCCATCCGCGCGACGGTGTCGCTGCGCCGGACGAGCGCCTGGAGGCGGGGGCCGATCATCTGGAGGAGACGGTCGCCGACCGGGTGGCCGAGCGTGTCGTTGATCTCCTTGAACCGGTCGAGGTCGATCAGCATCACCGCGGCCACCGTCCGGTCGCGGCGTGATTTCAGGATCGCGTGCCCGATCCGGTCCTGGAACAGGCGACGGTTCGGCAGGCTCGTCAGCGGGTCGTGGAGCGCCTGATGCTCCTTGTACTGCTTCTCGAGCCAGATCGCTGTGGCGCGGTAGGCCCCGAGCATCGGGAGCGCGAGCAGCGGCACGAGGGCGACGCTGCGCTCGGCGGCGACCACGACGATGGGCGACAGCGCCAGCATCACGAGGGTCGTCACGGCCTGGAACGAGCTGTCCTCCCGCAGAGCGCGCCAGACCGGCTGTTCCTGCGCGAGCGCGATCGCCGTTCGCGTCAGCGCGTGGTTCACGACGAAGAAGACGGCGGCCCCGACGAGGATCGCCGGCAGGTCGGAGATGAAGAAGGCCGGTGGGGCGTTGGGGTGCGGCACGTGGGCGACCAGGCGCACCGTGTAGCCGGCGGCGACCACCGCGATCGCGTACTGCGCCGCGTTGAACAGCGCCTTCCACCAGGGCTTGCGCCGGAAGAGCTCACACGTGAGGGTCGCGACGACGTGTGCGATGGCCGTCGCGGCGGGCCCGAACGCGAGGATCATCGCGTACGCGAAGGTCCCGGAGGTCGTGATCTCCTCGTCCTCGTCGCGGCGCGGGACCCGCACCGGAAGGAGCTCACCGAGGAACAGGAAGAACGCGAAGAGCCAGAACTCGCCGGGCGCCTCGGCGACCGGCGCGATCCCACGGCTGAACGCGAGCGCCACGACGAGCCCGACGCCCGCGACCGAGACCACGGCGACGTACCAGTGGATCGGACGGATCTTCCCGACCTTCATCCGTACCTCTCTCTGGAATGGGACGCCCCGGCGTCGCCGCCGGGGCGTCCCACCGCGTTCGGGAGGCCTAGCCCCACCTGGCGGCGCCGAGGACCGCCACCAGCATCCCGAGCATCGACACGGCAAGGGTCAGCCTGAAGAGCCGAGCCTTCATCCGGCCACCTCCTCTCGTACAGAGCGGCCCCCCTCGGGGGACGCCTCGATGCGGGTATCGGGCCAGGCGGCCTAGTCCTTTAGCACTACGTCATCGCCTCAAGCGGCCGTCGGGCGGTGCCGATACGGGGGACGACCCGCTCGTCGGAGGAGGGCCATGCTGCTGCTCGGCCTGCTGGGCCTCATCATCGTCTCGGTGCCGCTCGCGGGCGGCCGCCTCGGACGCATCGCGGACCTGCGCGTGCGACAGCCGTGGGTCCTCGCCGCCGCCCTCGTGGCGAAGTTCTCGGTGATCCTCCTCTTCCCCGGGTCGCCCGGCCCGATCCACGCGGCCGTCCACGTCGGCGCCTACGTCGCCGGGGGGTGGTTCCTCTGGGTGAACCGGGACCTCCCCGGCATGCTGCTGATCGCCCTGGGCGGGGGCATGAACTTCGCCGCCATCGCCGCGAACGGAGGAGTGATGCCGGCCTCGAACGCGGCGTTCCAGGCGGCGGGGCTCGCGCCGGTGGCGGGCCGCTTCTCGAACTCGGCGCCGATGGGCGATCCGAACCTCGGGTTCCTCGGCGACATCTTCGCGACGCCGGCGAGCTGGCCGCTCGCGAACGTTTTCAGCGTCGGCGACATCGTCCTGCTGCTCGGGATCGGGGTCGCGCTGCACCGGGCGTGCGGGTCGCGTCTGGTCCCATCCGGGCGCGGACAGTTCTCCGCGCTCTTCGCGCACCGCGACTTCATCCGGGTGTGGGGAGCGCTCGGCGTCTCGAACATCGGGGACTTCGTCTACTCGCTCGCCGTGTACGCGACCCTCGCGCAGCGGGGGGAGGCGGCCCACGCGCTCGCGGTCCTGCTGATCATGCAGGTGGCGCCGGCGGCGCTGACCAGCGCGCTCGGCGGGCCGCTGATCGACCGGGCGCCGCGGAAGGCGCTCTTGATCGCGACCGACCTCGCGCGGTTCCTCGCCGTGGCCTCCCTCCTCATCGCGCCCCACCCGAGCCTGGTGCACATGTACGTCGTCGCCGCCGCGCTCGGCGTCTTCGGGAGCCTCTTCCAGCCGACGTTCCTCGCGTCGCTCCCGAACCTCGTCCCGAAGGAGCAGGTCGTCGCGGCGAACGCCCTCGTCGGGGCGACGATGCACGCCGCGATCATGGTCGGCCCGGTGCTCGGGGGCCTGCTCGTCTCCCACCTGGGGCCGCAGATCGCGTTCGGCGTGAACGCCGCGTCGTTCCTCGTGAGCGCTGCGCTGATCGCGCCCGCGCGCGTGCCCCAGTCGGTTCGCGTCGAGGTCGGGGCGCCGATGCGCGACCTCGTCGAAGGCGTCCGCTACTCGCTGGGGACGCCGCTCGTCCGCGGCGCCCTCGTCGTGATCGGGATGGTGATGGCCGCGTCGTACCTTCGGACCCCGCTCGAGCCGCTGTTCGTGATCCGCGAGCTCGGGCTCCGGCCGGAGGCGCTCGGGCTCGTCGTGGGCGTCTGGGGCCTCGGGATGCTGCTCGGCTCGATCGCCGCGCCGACGGCCGCGCGCCGGTGGCGTCGCGAGCGGCTGCTGGCAGCGTCGATCGCGTTGATCGGCCTGAGCGTGCTCACCGCTTCGCGTTCCGGAAGTCTCGCGGTCGTGCTTCTCCTGTGGCTGCTGTCGGGCGCCGCGAACGGGCTCGGGTCCGTCGCCTACGACTCGCTGCTGCAGGAGCGGACCCCTGACCGACTGCGCGGACGCGTGATGGGCGCCTCCGAGGCGGTCCAGCAGGCCTCGATCCTCGTCGGCGTCTTCCTCTCTGGCTGGCTCGGGACGAACGCCGGGATCCGCCCGACCTTCTTCCTGTCGGGGGTCCTGCTGCTCGTGACCGCCGTCGTCTGCCGGACGGTCCTCGCTTCGGCCCCGGGCCGGCACCGCCGTCGGTCGGTGCAGCGAGCACGCCGCCTCGCCGCCGCGGGACTCGCTCCCGCCCGAACCTCCCCGCTGTAGCGATCCGGGTCATCCGCCGGGGCGCGTCTCGCCCTTCGGCGTCTGGCCCTCGGAGGCGCTCGGCACGACGACGTCCCACCACTTGTGGGCCTCGCGGCCGCCGGCCATGTCGACGTGGATGTGCTTCACCTCGCGGTACTCGTCGAAGCCGACCTTGCCGTGCTCGCGGCCGATCCCGGACCGCTTGTAGCCCCCGAAGGGGTAGCGCGGGTTGATCATGTGGTAGTCGTTGATCCACACCGTGCCGGTCCGAAGCTGCTCGGCGACCTTGACCGCGCGCGGCACGGTCCGTGACCAGACCGCGCCCCCGAGCCCGTAGATGGACTCGTTCGCCAGCCGCACCGCCTCGGCCTCGTCCTCGAACGGGATGACCGCGAGCACCGGACCGAAGATCTCCTCCTGGGCGACGGTCATCGAGTTGTCGACGCCGGTGAGGATCGTCGGCCGGTAGTAGTAGCCGCCCTCGTGGCCCTCGACCGTCGCGCGCTCGCCGCCGGTCGCCACCTCGGCTCCTTCCTCGATGCCCTTCCGCACGTAGCCGTCGACCGTCTCGAGCTGCCCCTCGGAGATCAGCGGCCCCTGGTCCGAGGCCGGGTCGAGCGCCGGGCCCACGGTCATGTCCGACGCCTTCTTCACGAGCGCGGTGAGGAACTCGTCGTGGATCCCCCGCTGCAGGAACAGCCGCGTTCCCGCCGAGCAGATCTGCCCCTGGTGGAAGAAGACCCCGTAGAGCGCGCCGTCGACCGCGTAGTCGAGGTCGGCGTCGTCGAGCACGATCGATGGGGACTTCCCGCCGAGCTCGAGCGTGACCTTCTTGATGGTCCCCGCGGCGAGCTGCATGATCCGCGACCCGACCTCGGTCGACCCCGTGAACGCGATCTTGTCGACGAGCGGCGACTCGACGAGCGCCTCGCCGACGGCCCCGCCGGGCCCGGGGAGCACGTTCACGACGCCCTCGGGGATCCCCGCCTCGAGGCAGATCTTCCCGAGCTCGATCGCCGTGAGCGACGTGTAGGAAGCGGGCTTGAGGACGACGGTGTTGCCGGCCGCGATCGCCGGGGCGATCTTCCATGCCGCCATCTGGATCGGGGCGTTCCACGGCGTGATCGCGGCGCAGACGCCGATCGGCTCGCGCCGGAGGTAGTTCGTCGAGTAG